>DASUZG010000233.1:0-6703 GCA_036376995.1 Azonexus sp.
AGGTCGACCAGGGCGGCTGCATCGAGGCCGTGGCGCGGTGCGAAGTCGCCGTCGCCGACCTGGGCGAAGCGGTTCCACGGGCAGCACAGCTGGCAGTCGTCGCAGCCGTAGATGCGGTTGCCCAGCAACGGCCGGAATTCCTCGGGAATCGGCCCGGCCAGCTCGATGGTCAGGTAGCTGATGCAGCGCCGCGCATCGACCCGGTAGGGGGCGACGATGGCGCCGGTTGGACAGGCCGTCAAGCAGGCGCTGCAACTACCGCAGTGGTCGGTGACCGGGGCGTCGGGCGGTAGCGGCAGGTCGCTGTAGATTTCCCCGAGAAAGCGCCAGGACCCTTGTTTCGACAACAGCAGCGTGTGCTTGCCGCGCCAGCCGAGGCCGGCCTGGCTGGCGAATTCGACTTCCATCACCGGCGCCGAATCGGAAAACACCCGGTAACCGAACGGCCCGGCGATGGCGGCGATGGCATCGGCCAGCTTCTGCAGCCGGCTGCGCACCACCTTGTGATAGTCGCGGCCCTGCGCATAGCGCGAAATCGCCGCCTGCTCGGGATCGGAGGCGCTGCGGTCGTGCGGCAGGTAGTCGAGCGCCGCCGAGATCACCGTCAGCGTGCCCGGGTGCAGCTGCTGCGGCTGGGCGCGCAGTTCGGCATGGCGGGCCATATAATCCATCTCGCCGTGGCAGCCCTCGGCCAGCCAGGCGCGCATCCGGTCGACGGCCGGCCCGGGTTCGGCGCGGGCGACGCCGATGGCCGCGAAGCCCAGTTTTCTGCCGGCGGCGCGGATTTCCTCGCGCAGCGCCGCGTAATCCACCGTGGAGTCCTGATCGTGCATAGCCCCGATGTTACCGCTGTTTATCCCCTGCCCGACGAGGCTGCCACGCAGCGCTTCGGCGAAATGCTGGCGCCGCGCCTGCACGGCGGGCTGGTGGTCTATCTCGAAGGCGACCTCGGGGCCGGCAAGACGACGCTGGTGCGCGCGCTGATCCGCGCCCTCGGCCACCGCGGACCGGTCAAGAGCCCGACCTATTCGCTGGTTGAAGTTTACGTGGTTTCGAGCTTATACTTATATCACTTTGATTTTTATCGTTTCGAGTCACCAGAGGAGTTTCTCGATGCGGGGTTTGGCGAGCATTTCAATGACAGCGCAATCTGTCTGGTCGAATGGCCGGAGCGCGCTGCGGGCTGCGTCCCGGAGCCGGACCTGCGTTTGCGTCTGCGCCACGAGGGCAGCGGACGGGTACTCGAAACCCTCGTCGATTCGCCGGAAGGAGCGCAATGTCTAGAAGGCCTGGCCTCAGCCTGGGACGCCGGCAACTCCTCCGCTACGCCGGCGCCTCGCTGATCCTCTCGGTCACGCCGCTGGCCGGTGCCGCCGCCAAGCTGCCGGCTGTGCTTGCCGTGCGCATCTGGCCGGCCGCCGACTACACGCGCGTCACGCTCGAATGCGACGCGCCGCTCAAGTTCAGCCATTTCGTGGTCGACAACCCCGACCGCCTGGTCGTCGATATCGAAGGCGTCGAATTCAACAGCGTGCTCGACAGCCTGGCGCGCAAGGTCGCCACCGACGATCCCAACATCAAGCTCTTGCGCGCCGGCCGTTTCAAGCCGGGCATCGTGCGCCTGGTCATGGAACTGAAGGGCAAGGTCAATCCGCAGGTGTTTACGCTCGCGCCGGTCGGCGAATACGGCCACCGCCTGGTCCTCGACGTCTATCCGGTGAATCCGCCCGATCCGCTGATGGCGCTGCTGGAAGGGCGCGAAACCGCGGTCGAGCCGCTGAAGACCGAGCCGGAACCCCCGCTTGCCGAGAAGAAGCCGGAAGCGCCGGAAGTGCACACGGCGAAGAAATCCGGCAAGCCGGTGGTCGACCGCCTGGTCACCATCACGCTCGATCCCGGCCATGGCGGCGAAGATCCCGGGGCGGTCGGCAAGGGCGGCACCTACGAGAAGAACGTGACGCTGGAGGTGGCCCGCCGGCTGAAGCGGCGCATCGACGCCGAGCCGAACATGCGCGCCGTGCTGACCCGCGACTCGGATTTCTTCGTGCCGCTCAATGTCCGCGTGCAGAAGGCGCGGCGGGTGCAGTCCGACCTGTTCCTGTCGATTCACGCCGATGCCTGGATCAAGCCGGATGCCCGCGGTTCGTCGGTATTCGTGTTGTCCGAGCGCGGCGCCTCGAGCACCCAGGCGCGGCTGCTGGCGCAGCGCGAGAACGAGGCCGACCTCGTCGGCGGCGTCAATATCGGCACCCGCGATCCGTTCCTGGCGCGCACGCTGCTCGACCTGTCGCAGACGGCGACCATCGCCGACAGCCTGAAGCTCGGCCGCTACCTGCTCGGCGAGCTGGGGACCATCAACACGCTGCACAAGACCCATGTCGAGCAGGCCGGTTTCGCCGTGCTCAAGGCGCCGGACATTCCGTCGGCGCTGATCGAGACGGCCTTCATCTCCAATCCGGAAGAGGAACGCCGGCTGAATGACGATGCCTACCAGGAGAAACTGGCCGAAGCCATCATCCGCGGCATTCGCCAGTACTTCGTCAAGCATCCGCCCGGCCCGAAGGCGCGGCCGGCCGCGGTGATCGGCTAGAACAGCTCGACTTCGCCGCGCACCACTTCCCGGGGCGGCAGCTGGTTGTTGGCGACGAGGTGTTCGTAGCCGGCGATGCGGTTGCGCCCCTGGCGCTTGGCGAAATACAGCGCTTCGTCGGCGCGGTCGATGGCGTCGGCCGGCGTGTCGTGCGGCTGCACGCGGCTGAAGCCGATGCTGACGGTAACGTGGCCGATGCGGCTGAAGACCTGCGCGGCGACCTGGCTGCGAAAGCGTTCGAGCGTCGCCAGCGCCGAATCGGCATCGGTCGGCTGCAGCAGGGCGACGAATTCCTCGCCGCCGAAGCGGAACAGCTGGTCGTCGAAGCGGAAGGACTGGCGCATCACCTGGGCGACCATGATCAGCACTTCGTCGCCGATCAGGTGGCCGAAGTTGTCGTTAACCTGCTTGAAGTGATCGATGTCGCAGACGGCAAGCCAGTGGCTGGCGGCGCCGTCGCGCCCACGCCGGCGCCGCGGTTCGCTGTCCTCGCAGTCGAACTGCTCGTCGCTGGCAGCCTGGCCGAGCAGTTCGAACAAGTGTTTGTCGAAGGTCTTGCGACTGAGCAGCCCGGTCAGCGAATCGCCTTCACCGTAGTCGAGCAGCGCGATGTGGTTGCCGAAATATTCGATCAGCCCCATCAGCGCCACCCGCTGGTCGGCGGAAAACTCGTCGCGCAGGACCAGTTCGATCATGTAACTCGGTTCTTCGCGGCGGATGATCGGAAACACGATGCGGTGCGAGCCGTCGTCGAGCCGGTCGAGCACCGCCGACGCCTCGCGCCGGCAGCGCTGCAGCAGCGGATCCTGCTCGACGCCGTGGCAGTACTGGCGGTCGGGCAGGTAGGCGTTGCGCAGGAAAGGGCCGTCCGGGCCGAAGCCGGCGCAGGGAAAGAACACTGCCTTGTTGCGGCCGGTGTAGCAGCGGTAGATGGTGGCCCGTTGCGGCTGGAACAGTTCCCGCAGCGCATCGACCATGGCGGAATTGATTTCGGTGCGATCGCGGTGGGCCGAAATCTTCACGACATGGGTAATCAGGTCGAGCATCTGCGGGGGGAGGGGAAAAATGGGCGGGCGGCACAGTATAACGAAAGTCAGAGGGGGATTTCCGCCGCCGGGCGCCGGCCGGCTGAGTCAACCCCCCGGCAGGCGACGCCGGCCGTTATAATTCAACGTTTTTTCCGGCTCCTCGTTCATGCGCGTCTTTCGCGGTCACTCGCGTTCCGTTCCCGCTCCGGTCGTGCTCGCCATCGGCAATTTCGATGGCGTGCATCTCGGTCACGCGGCGCTGCTCGGCCAGCTGAGCGCGGCGGCGCAGCGCTTGCAGCTGGCGCCGACGATCCTGACTTTCGAGCCGCATCCACGCGAATTCTTCGCCCCCGGCTCGGCACCGGCGCGCCTCACGACGCTGCGCGAAAAACTGGAACTGCTGGGTACGCACGGCGTGACGCAGGCCATGGTCTGTCCGTTCAATGCCGAATTCGCGGCGCTGTCGGCCGAGGAATTCATCGAGCAGGTGTTGTGCCGTGGCCTGCAGGTCCGGCACCTGATAATCGGCGACGATTTCCGCTTTGGCCGTGGCCGCCAGGGCGATTTCGCGCTTTTGCAAGCGGCCGGGCAGCGCCTGGGTTTCGGCGTCGAGGCCATGCAGAGCGTCGTCGTCGATGGCGAGCGCGTCTCCAGCTCCGGCGTGCGCCGCGCGCTGACGGCCGGCAACCTGGACCGCGCCGCCCGCCTGCTCGGGCGCGCCTACGGCATGGACGGGCAGATCTCGCACGGCGACAAGATTGGCCGCCAGCTTGGTTTTGCCACCGCCAACATCCGCATCAAGCACAATCCACTGCCGATGAGCGGCATCTTCGCGGTCGAGGTCGATGGCCTCGGCGACCGGCCGCTGCCCGGCGTCGCCAATCTCGGCATCCGGCCGACCATCGGCGGCACGCGGCCGCTCCTGGAAGTACATCTGTTCGATTTCGACCGCGACATCTACGGCGCCCATATCGCGGTGCGCTTCCTGCGCAAATTGCGCGACGAAGAACGTTTTCCCAATCTCGATGCCCTCAAGGCGCAGATCGCGGCCGATGCCGCGGCGGCGCGGGCCTACTTCAAGCTGTGAGCACGCAAAATGGCTGATTACAAAGACACGCTGAATCTTCCCGATACGCCGTTCCCGATGCGCGGCGACCTGCCCAAGCGCGAGCCGCTGTGGGTCGGCGAATGGCAGCAGAAAAAGCTGTACCAGAAGATCCGCGCGTTGAGCGCCGGGCGGCCGAAGTTCGTGCTGCACGACGGCCCGCCGTATGCCAACGGCGACATCCACATCGGCCATGCGGTCAACAAGATCCTCAAGGACATCATCGTCCGCGCGAAGACGCTGTCCGGCTTCGATGCGCCCTACGTGCCGGGCTGGGACTGCCACGGCATGCCGATCGAGATCCAGATCGAGAAGCAGCACGGCAAGAACATTCCGCGCGCGGAAGTGCAGAAGCTGGCGCGCGCCTACGCCGCCGAGCAGATCGAGCGGCAGAAGAAGGATTTCATCCGCCTGGGCGTGCTCGGCGAATGGGACAACCCGTACAAGACCATGAACTTCAAGACCGAGGCCGACGAGATCCGCGCGCTCGGCGCGATGGTCAAGCGCGGCTTCGTCTATCGCGGCCTGAAGCCGGTCAACTGGTGCTTCGACTGCGGCTCGGCGCTGGCTGAAGCGGAAGTCGAATACCAGGACAAGAAGTCGCCGGCCATCGACGTGGCCTTCGCCGCCGCCGAGCGCGACAAGCTGGCCGCTGCCTTCGGCTTGAAGGAACTGCCGGCCGGCGAAGCCTATGCGGTGATCTGGACCACCACGCCGTGGACCATTCCCGGCAACCAGGCGCTCAACGCCCATCCGGAAATCACCTACCACCTGGTGCAGACCGAGAAGGGCTGCCTGATCCTGGCTGCCGACCTGCAGGAAGCCTGTCTCGCCCGCTACGGCCTGACCGGCACCACGGTCGCCAGCTGTAAAGGCGTGGCACTCGAGCGCATCGCCTTCCGCCATCCGTTGTACGACCGCCTGTCGCCGGTTTTCCTCGGCGACTACGTGACGCTCGACGCCGGTACCGGCATCGTCCATTCGGCGCCGGCCTACGGTCTGGAGGACTTCCAGTCGTGCAAGAACTACGGCATGCACAACGAGCAGATCCTGACGCCGGTGCAGGGCGACGGCAGCTTTGCCGCCGACCTGCCGTTCTTCGGCGGCATGAACGTGTGGAAAGCCAACCCGGTCATCGTCGAGAAGCTGGCCGAAGTCGGCGCGCTGCTCAAACACGCCGCCATCGAACACAGCTACATGCACTGCTGGCGGCACAAGACGCCGCTGATCTACCGCGCCACCAGCCAGTGGTTCGTGCGCATGGATGCGCCGGATGTCGACAGCCAGGGCGTCGTCGCCACCGAGCCGGCCGGCCATACGCTGCGCGAAGCGGCGCTGCAGGGCGTCGAGGACACCACCTTCTACCCGGCCTGGGGCAAGAACCGCCTGCAGGCGATGATCGCCAACCGCCCGGACTGGTGCATCTCGCGCCAGCGCAACTGGGGCGTGCCGCTGCCGTTCTTCACCCACAAGGCGACCGGCGAGCTGCACCCGAACACGCTGGAACTGATGGAAGCCGTCGCCCAGCGCGTCGAGCAGGGCGGCATCGAGGCGTGGACGCAACTGGCGGCCGACGAACTGCTCGGCGCCGAGGCGGCCGACTACGTCAAGACCACCGATATTCTGGACGTCTGGTTCGATTCCGGCACCACGCACATGAGCGTGATGCGCGGCTCGCACGCCGAGCAGCTCGCCTGGCCGGCCGACCTTTATCTCGAAGGCTCCGACCAGCACCGTGGCTGGTTCCACTCGTCGCTCTTGACCGGCGCCGCCATCGATGGCCGCGCTCCGTACAAGGCGCTGCTGACGCACGGCTTCGTGGTCGACGGCAAGGGCCACAAGATGTCGAAGTCCAAGGGCAACGTGATCGCGCCGCAGCAGGTCTCCGACAAGATGGGTGCCGACATCCTGCGCCTGTGGACGGCGTCGACCGACTACTCCGGCGAGCTGTCGATTTCAGACGAGATTTTGAAGCGCGTC
>DASUZG010000234.1:0-2766 GCA_036376995.1 Azonexus sp.
ATCGAGCGGGAAGTGCACGGTGCGCGTACCTTCCGGGAAGATCACCAGCTGCGCCCCGGCGCGCAGTTCCTCGCGCGCCCCGAGAATCACCTCGAGCGGCGCGTTGTTGCGGATGTAGCGGGCGAGCCGCGCGGCGGCGCCGAACAGGATGTTGTCCAGCAGCGCCGCCTTCATCACGCAGACCGCATTGGGCAGACGCGAGACGATCATCACCGCGTCGAGCAGGGACGGATGGTTGGCGGCGATGATCAGACCGCCGTCGCCGCGCAGGCGATCGAGTTCGGCAAGATCGAAGCGGCAGGCGCAGAAGGTTTCGAGCAGGCGCAGATACACGCGAAAGCCGCCGGCAATGGCCCGCCGGCCCCAGCGCTGGCCGGTTGCCGCCGGCAACAGCGGTTTGAGCAGCAGCGCGAAGGGCAGCCAAAACAGGCAAAGGAGCGCCAGGAAGCCGAGGCCGCAGCCCATCGCCAGCACTTCGTAGGCCCGCCACCACGGCCGGCCGGCCCGTCGATCAGTCATTCACCGGCACGCGGGTCGTCGATTCCCCGAGCACCCAGGTGACGGCGATGCCGGCCGCGACGTAGTCCTTCTGGCGAACCAGCGGGCTGTCCTCGAAAGTCGCACCGGACAGGTTGTCGTAGCGGATGAAGCTGCCGACCCAGTATTTCGGGAAGCGCTTGGACAGCGCCACCAGGTACTGCATGCCGCCATAGCCCGAGTCGGCCTCGTAGGCCGGCCGCCAGGCGGTCGCGTAGCGCGGGGCGACGCCGTAGTAATAGGCGTGCTGGCGCTTGTTGCCCCACAGCGGCCCGGCCAGCATGCCGAGATTCCAGCCGGGCAGGCCGGGCAGGTCGGTGATGTCCATGTTCAGCTTGGGATGGAAGACCCAGCCGATGCTGTCCGGCGAACTTTCGAGCGTGACGGCGGCGCGCAGCGGCAGCAGCAGCTTGACGAAGCGGGCGCGGTTCTCCGAGCGCCACAGCGTCAGGTCGAGCTGCGGCCCGATCTCGAAGGTCGCCTCGAGATCCGGCATGCCGGCCCGGACCTTGATGTCGTCGCTCGGCGCCGGCGGCGACAGGGCCAGGCTGACGGTCAGGTCGACCCGGTCGGAATCGAACAAGCTGCCGCGGATGCCGTGCCGGTCGGCCTTGAAGAAATCGCCGTTGTAGGTGAAATGCGGCACCGGCATCAGGAAATTGTTGGTCTCGTCCGAGCCGCGGTAGGCGGGAAAGCTCAGGGCCGCCGCGCCGACGCCGATTTCCCACAGCGGCTTGTCTTCGACGGCCATGGCCGACACGGCCAGACAGCCGGTCAGCATCGCGCCGGCCAGGTTTTGGTAGATGCCCATCAGCGCCTCCCCAGCGCGTGCGAGGCGGTGGCCTCGATTTCCAGCAACAGATCGCGGCGACAGATGTCGGCCACGACATAGACGATGTCGGCACCCGGACCGAGCAGCGGCGCCAGCGTCGCGGCGACCAGCGGCTGGTCGCCGGCATCGCGAACATAGACGCGGTAGGCCAGCTCGCCCAGCGCATAGGCGCCGGTGCGGCCGAGCCGGCCGGCCTCGGCGACGACCGCGGCGACATTGGCCAGCGATTCGCGGCACTGCGCGGCGACATCGCCGGGATGCACGGTGCGGTGGCCGACGATGCTGGCGGTACCGGAGACAAACAGGATTTCCCGCCCCGGCGGATAGACCAGCGCCGCCCGCGAGAAGGTCGGGCTGCGCGGCCCGTACTCGGCCGGATAGTTGTAGGCGCTGACCTGGCGCGGATTCTCGACTGGCACCGCCGGCGTCGCGCCGGCCATGAAGGCGATCGACAGCGGCCCGCCGGCGAGACCCAGGGCGCAGGCGGCCGGCACGTTGCCGGTGGCGCCGCGGCTGAATTCAAGGAAGGCGTCCTGGCGGCCGATGTTGAACTGGCGATAGCGCTCCAGCCCGTGGCTGTCGCCGTTGATGTCGGCGAGATAATTCCAGACCCGCCACAGCTGCGGCAGCTCCTGCGCTTCGAGCAGGCGGAACAGGCGCAGGTAGGCTTCCTCGCTGGCCGCCTGCAGCGGCGTGCGGCCGGTTTCGCCGGCGAACAGCGCCTCGTCGAGTTCGAGCACGCCGTACAGCACGTCGCCGCTACGCCGCCAGACGATGCCTTCGCTTTCGCCGCCGCTGACCGGCAGCGTGCTCAGCCAGTGCTCGCCGAGCACCGCCGCGTCGCTGCCAAGCACCGCCGCGGCCAGGCGCTGCGCCGGCCAGTCGGCCGCGATCTCGCCGACCGTGGCGCCGAGCAGGGCGCCGCCCAGCACCGCACCGGTGTCATGGTAAACCGGCGCGGACTCGGACAGCGCGCATTGGGTAATCAGCTGCAGGGACACTAGGCGCCATTCATGGCCGGGTCGTCGACGCGGCGGATGTTGAAGCGCCGCCGCTTCCAGCCCATGTAGGCACGCCGCGGCTGGACCAGGTTGGCGATGTAGTAGAGCAGCTTGAACATCTTGATCGAGCGCCAGATCGGCGTCTTGCCGAAGATGTCGCCGGCCAGCACCGACAGCAGCGCTTCCTTGACCCGGAAAATGTTCTTTGGATACATGAAGAAGTCGCGCATGATCGGGTTGGTGACCCGGTAGATGAACCACGAGAATTCCTTCGGCCCGTGCTTCATCAGCGCATCGAAGCGCTTCAGCGCGGCCGGTGCCTGGGCCGGGTTGCGCAGGCAGGTATCGATGGCCTCGGCGCCGATCAGGCCGCTGTTCATCGCCAGCAGCACGCCG
>DASUZG010000235.1:0-4063 GCA_036376995.1 Azonexus sp.
CGGTCGACAGCCTGATGCCCGGCGACATTTTCCTGGTCCGGCCGGGCGAGAGCGTGCCGGTCGATGGCGAAGTAGTCGACGGGGCCTCCAGCATCGACGAGGCGATGCTGACCGGCGAGAGCATGCCGGTCGGCAAGGCGCCGGGCGATCGCGTCTTCGCCGCCACGGTGAACGCCCAGGGAGCTTTGCGCTGCCGCGCCACCGGCGTCGGCGAGCAGACGCTGTTGGCCGGCATCATCCGCCTGGTCGGCGAGGCGCAGGGTTCGAAGGCGCCGGTGCAACGGCTGGCCGACCAGATATCGGGGATTTTCGTGCCGGTCGTCTGCGCCATCGCGCTGGGGACGCTGGCCGGCTGGTGGTGGCTGGCCGGTGATTTCGCGGCGGCGCTGGTCAATGCCGTTGCCGTGCTGGTCATCGCCTGTCCGTGCGCGCTCGGCCTGGCGACGCCGACGGCGATCATGGTCGGCACCGGGCAGGGCGCGCGGGCCGGCATCCTGGTGCGCAACGCCGAGGCGCTGGAGCGTGCCGAGAAGATTGCCGTGCTGGCGCTGGACAAGACCGGCACGCTGACGCAGGGGGCGCCGGCCGTCACCGACGTGGTCGCTCGTGGTGCGGCCCGTGACGAAGCCGTGACCTTGGCGGCGGCGCTCGAACACCATTCCGAACATCCGCTGGCGCGCGCCATCGTGGCTGCCGCCGGTGGCGCAGCCCTGGCGCCGGTCGCCGACTTCCGCGCCGAACCCGGTCGCGGCGTCACCGGTACCGTCGACGGGCGCGCGCTGCGTCTCGGTTCGCCGGACTGGCTCGGCCTGGCCGACGATGCCGCGGTGCGGCAATTGCAGGGCGCCGGCAAGACGGTCGTGGTGCTGGCCGACGGGGCGAGCATCCTGGCCCTGATCGCCGTCGCCGATGCCTTGCGGCCGACGTCGCGGACGGCGGTCGAGCGCCTGCGCGGGCGGGGCGTGCGCGTCGTCATGCTGACCGGCGACAATGCCGCGACCGCCGCGGCGATCGCCGCCGAAGCCGGGGTCGATGAATTTCGCGCCGGCATCCTGCCCGGCGACAAGGCGGCCGCCGTGGCTGAACTGAGGCAGGGCGGGGCGGTGGTCGGCATGGTCGGCGACGGCATCAACGATGCGCCGGCCCTGGCCGCGGCCGATGTCGGCTTCGCCATCGGCGCCGGCTCGGATGCGGCCATCGAAGCGGCCGACCTGACCCTGATCCGCAGCGACCTGCTGGCCGTGGCCGATGCCATCGACCTGTCGGCGGCGACGTTGGGCAAGATCCGGCAGAACCTGTTCTTCGCCTTCATCTACAACGTGCTGGGCATTCCGCTGGCGGCGCTGGGCTTGCTCAACCCGGTGGTGGCCGGCGCCGCGATGGCGCTGAGTTCGGTGTCGGTGGTGTCCAACTCGCTGCTGCTCAAGCGCTGGCGAGCGCTCGGGACGCTGCGGTGAGCGAGGCGATGGGCAAGGACTTCGCCGCCGACGCGACGCTGTCGGCTGCCGCCGGCCTCGGCGCGGCCGCCGCGGCCGCCCAGGTCGGCCTCTATGTCCAGCAGGACGGTCTCTTCCGCTACGTCAACCCGTTCCTCGCGCGCCTGTTCGGCTATGCCGCCGAGGAGCTGGTCGGCCTTCGCGGGCCGCTCGACCTGGTGCTTGCCGAGGCGTCGCCGTTCCAGGTCGAGGAGCGGGATGGCGGCGAAGCGGGCGGCCACCTGCCGAGCTGCGAGTTCGTCGCCCGGCGCGCCGACGGCACAGTGTTTCCGGTCCGCATCGTCAGTTCGCCGCTGACGGTCGACGGCCGGCCGGCGACGGTCGGCACGGTGTTCGACATGAGCGCGCAGCGCGCGGCCGAGGCCCGCGTCCGCGAGCTGGCCGATTTCGATGCCCTGACCGGCCTGCCCAACCGCCGCCTGCTGCACGACCGGCTGCGCCAGCTATTGGCCGGCGCCGAGCGCGAAGAGGCGCCGTTCGCGCTGCTGTGCCTCGATCTCGACCATTTCAAGCGGATCAACGATTCGCTCGGCCACAGCGTCGGCGACGAGTTGCTGTGCGCCGTCGCCCGCCGCCTCGGCGCGGCGGTGCGGCGCATCGACACGCTGGCCCGCCTGGGCGGCGACGAGTTCATCCTGGCCATGCCGGGCACCACCGCCGCGGCCGCCGCCGAGGTTGCCCGCCGCCTGCTCGACGAATGCAACGCGCCCTTCGTCGTTGCCGGCCACGACCTGACGGTGACGCCGTCGCTCGGCGTGGTCATCTGCCCGCAGGACGGCAAGGATGTCGAAACCCTGTTGCGCAACGCCGATGCGGCGATGTACAAGGCCAAGGAGCTGGGCCGCAACACCTTCCAGTTCTATACCGCGGAAATGAATACCGCGACTTTCGAGCGCCTGATGCTCGAGAGCAGCCTGCGCCGCGCCGTGCGCAACGACGAACTGGTGCTGCACTACCAGCCGCTGGTCAGTCTCGTCAGCGGCCGCATCGTCGGCGTCGAGGCGCTGATCCGCTGGCAGCACCCGGAACTGGGGCTGGTCATGCCCGACCGCTTCATCCATGTCGCCGAGGAAGCCGGGCTGATCAATCCGATCGGCGACTGGGTGCTGGGCGAAGCCTGCCGCCAGGCCCAGGCCTGGATCGCGGCCGGCCTGCCGCCGCTGGTGATGGCCGTCAACGTCGCGCCGGTGCAGTTCCGCCAGGCCGGCTTCGTCGCCGCGGTGGCGGGGGCCCTGGCCGCCTCCGGCCTCGACCCGGCGCTGCTCGAACTGGAAGTGACCGAGCGCACCGTGATGCACGATGCCGAGATCAATATCGGCACGCTGAATGCGCTGCACCGGATGGGCGTCGAACTGGCGCTCGACGACTTCGGCACCGGCTATTCATCGCTCGCCTACCTGAAGCGCTTCCCGGTCGGCAAGCTGAAGATCGACCGCTCCTTCGTCCGCGACCTGGAAAGCGATCCCGACGACCGGGCGATTGCCTCGACCATCGTCAGCATGGGCCGCAGCCTGCGCCTGTCGGTGCTGGCCGAGGGCGTCGAGCGCCGCGAGCAGCTGGCATTGCTGCGCGCGATGGGCTGCGACATGGCCCAGGGTTTTCTTTTCAGCCGGGCGCTGCCGGGCGGCGAAATCATCGAATTGCTGCGCCAGCAGCCCTTTTTGCACAAGGAGTAGGACATGGAAGAAACGGTCATCAAGATCGGCGGCATGAGTTGCCAGGGCTGCGTCGGCAACATTTCGGGCGTGTTGCGCGGCCTGGCCGGCGTCGCGGCGGCCGAGGTGTCGCTGGAGCAGGGCGAGGCGCGGGTCGGCTTCGACCCGGCGGTGATCGCTCGGGCCGCCCTGGTGGCGGCGATCGAGGATGCCGGCTTCGATGCCGAATAAGGAAAGGATGACGATGAACGCAAATGCCAGCGGCCCGGCGGCCGTTCCGCGCCTGACCCAGCTGTCGCACGGCGGCGGCTGCGGCTGCAAGATCGCCCCGGCGGTGCTCGAGAAGATCCTCGCCGGCATGCCGCCCGGCATCGTCCCGCCGCAGCTGCTGGTCGGCACCGAAACCGCCGACGACGCGGCGGTCTACCAGATCAACCCGCAGCAGGCCATCGTCGCCACCACCGATTTCTTCATGCCCATCGTCGACGATCCCTTCGATTTCGGGCGCATCGCGGCGACCAATGCCATTTCCGACGTCTATGCCATGGGCGGCACGCCGCTCTTCGCGCTGGCCCTGGTCGGCATGCCGGTCAATGTCCTGCCGCTCGAGACCATCGGCCGGATTCTCGCCGGCGGCGAGGCAGTCTGCCGGGCGGCGGGGATCCCGATCGCCGGCGGCCACACCATCGATTCGGTCGAGGCCATCTACGGCCTGGTCGCGCTCGGTCTCGTGCATCCCAAACGCGTGAAGCGCAACGCCGACGCGCGCGCCGGCGACCGGCTGGTGCTCGGCAAGCCGCTCGGCGTGGGGGTGCTGTCTGCGGCGCTGAAGAAGGAGCAACTGAGCGCGCAGGGCTACCAACAGATGCTCGCCACCACCACGAAGCTCAACACGCCGGGCCCCGACCTGGC
>DASUZG010000236.1:0-2000 GCA_036376995.1 Azonexus sp.
GCATCGGAACTTCGCCCCAGACGCCCTTGCCGCCGGTCTTGATCTTGGCGGCGAGCTTGGCCACGGCGTCGCCCTGGCCCTTGTACTTGGCGGCAACGTCCTTGTAGGCCGGGCCGACGATCTTCTTGTCGGCGGCGTGGCAGGTCAGGCAGTTCTTCGCCTTGGCAAGCGCTTCGTCAGCGGAAACCTGGCCAGCGAAAGCAACGCCGGCGGCGATCAGGGCAATGGTCAAACCTTTCATTTCTTCATCTCCAATAGTCAGGATAGTTGTCCCGCTCTGCGCTCCCGGCGTGGGAATCGAGCAGCGACAAGGACAATAACGCGTCGGCCCGGAAGTGGTTGACAACGCGACCGGCCGCGGAGGTGCCGCGGGCCGGTTTAATCAGTCACGGCGAATTACTTGGCCTTCGAAACCATGTAGTCGACGGTCGACTTGAGCGCGGCTTCGTCGAGCTGCGAACCGCCCTTCGGCATCATCGCGGTGCCCGGCTTGCCCTTCAGCGCGGTTTCGTACAGCGCGGGCATGCCCTTGGCGATACGCGGCGCCCAGGCAGCCTTGTCGCCCAGCTTCGGCGCACCGGACACACCCAGGTCGTGGCAGGCCGCACAGGCCTTCTTGTATTCGGCTTCACCGGCGGACACGGAACCGGCGAACGCGACGCCAGCGGCCAGAACAGCAGCGATAACAGCTTTCATCTAATCATCTCCCAGATGGGTGGTTGGCAAAAAGAGGCGGCATTTTACAAAAAAAACAACGCATTGAACGAATAAGGGAAAATATACGCCCGTCAATTCTTTCTATGCATACGGACTAGCCGCGCAACTCCCTTGCCGCGAAAGCAGGCCGCCGCGACGACGCGTCAGCGGCGATCGACCCGGCGCACCAACGACAGATCGCGCACCGCCCCGGTCGCCGCCGAAGTCGCCATCAGCGCGTAGGCCTGCAGCGCCTTCGACACCACGCGCTGGCGATTGGCCGGCTGCCAGGCGCGTTCGCCCCTGGCTTCCATCGCGGCGCGGCGCGACGCGAGTTCGGCGTCGGAGATCAGCAGCTTGATCGAGCGGTTGGGGATGTCGATCTCGATCCGGTCGCCGTCGATGACCAGGCCGATGTCGCCGCCTTCGGCCGCTTCCGGCGAGACGTGGCCGATCGAGAGGCCCGAGGTGCCGCCCGAGAAGCGGCCGTCGGTGAGCAGCGCGCACTCCTTGCCGAGGCCGCGCGACTTGAGATAGCTCGTCGGGTACAACATTTCCTGCATGCCCGGCCCGCCTTTCGGACCTTCGTAGCGGATCACGACGACGTCGCCGGACACCACGGTGCCGCCGAGAATCGCCTCGACGGCTTCGTCCTGCGACTCGTAAACCTTGGCCGTGCCGGTGAATTTCCAGATCGATTCATCGACCCCGGCGGTCTTCACGATGCAGCCGTCCTGCGCGATGTTGCCGGTCAGCACGGCGAGCCCGCCGTCCTTCGAATACGCGTTTTCGACGTTGCGGATGCAGCCGTGCGTGCGGTCGAGGTCGAGCTCCGGGTAGCGCCGATCCTGCGAAAAAGCGACCTGCGTCGGCACGCCGCCGGGTGACGCCCGGAAGAAGTCGAGCACGTGGCTCTCGGCGGTGCGCATCACGTCGTTGTTTTCGATCGCCTCGCCGAGCGTCTTGCTGTGCACGGTCGGCACGTTGCGGTGGAGCAGGCCGGCGCGGTCGAGTTCGGCCAGGATGCCCATGATGCCGCCGGCGCGATGCACGTCTTCGATGTGGTAGTCCTGCGTCGCCGGCGCCACCTTGCAGATGCACGGCACGCGGCGCGACACCTGGTCGATGTCGTCCATCGTGAACTTCACGCCGGCTTCCTGCGCCGCGGCCAGGAGGTGCAGCACGGTGTTGGTCGAACCACCCATCGAGACGTCGAGCGCGAAGGCGTTCTGGAAGGCTTCGAAAGTCGCGATCGAACGCGGCAGCACCGAAGTGTCGCCCTGTTCGTAATAACGCTTGCAGAG
>DASUZG010000237.1:0-3987 GCA_036376995.1 Azonexus sp.
CTTCTCCATCCAGGCCCGGCGACCGGCGGCTTCGCCCTTGCCCATCAGCAGGTTGAAAGTGGTGGCCATTTCGCGGATGACCTCGCGCGGCGCGGTAAATGGCACCAGGCGGCGGGTGTCCGGGCACAGCGTGGTTTCCCAGAGCTGGTCCGGGTTCATTTCGCCCAGGCCCTTGAAGCGGGAGACGGTGATCTTGTTTTCCGAAATGCCTTCGTCGCGCAGCTTGACCAGCGTCTGTTCCTTCTCGGCTTCGTCGAGGCAATAGACCTTGCGCGTGTGGCTGCGGGTTTCGACGTCGACGCGGAACAGCGGTGGCTGGGCGACATGGATGTGGCCACGCGCGACCAGCGCCGGGAAGTGCTTGAGGAAGAGCGTAAACAGCAGCACCTGGATGTGCGAGCCGTCCACGTCGGCATCGGACATCACGATGATGCGCCCGTAGCGTAGCCCCGACACATCGACGGTATCGATCTGGTCGAGGCCGTGCGGATCGACGCCGATGGCCACCGAGATGTCGTGCACCTCGTTGTTCTTGAACAGTTGGTCGCGGTCGACTTCCCAGGTGTTCAGCACCTTGCCGCGCAGCGGCAGCACCGCCTGGGTTTCCTTGTCGCGCCCCTGCTTGGCCGAGCCGCCGGCCGAGTCGCCTTCGACCAGGAAGACTTCGTTGCGGGTGATGTCGTCGGATTCGCAGTCGGTCAGCTTGCCGGGCAGGGTGGCGATGCCGGAGGATTTCTTCTTCTCGACCTTCTGCGTCGACTTCATGCGGTTCTGCGCCGCCTTGACCGCCAGCTCGGCGATCTTCTTGCCGAACTCGGCATGGCTGTTGAGCCACAGCTCGAACGGGTCACGCACCATCTGCGTGACCAGCTTGTAGGCGTCGCGCGAGGTCAGCTTTTCCTTGGTCTGGCCCTGGAACTGCGGGTCGAGCACCTTGGCCGAGAGCAGGAAAGTCATCTTGCCGCAGACGTCTTCCTGCGCCAGTTTGACCTTGGCCGGCAGGATCGCGTGGTGTTCGGCAAAACTCTTGATCGCGTCGAAGACGCCGGCCTTCAGCCCGGCCTCGTGGGTGCCGCCGTCCAGCGTCGGGATCAGGTTCACGTAGGATTCCGGCTTGCCACCGCCTTCCTCGAACCAGGCTAGCGCCCAGGTCGCGCCTTCGCCGACGGCGAAACCGTTGGGCGTCTCGACGTACTTTTCGCCGACGAAGATCGGCGCCACCGGCTGGCCGACCATCATTTCGTTGAGGTAGTCGGCCATGCCGTTCTGGTAGCACCAGACCTTCTTCTCCTGGCCTTCGATTTCCAGTTCGACGGTGACGTTTGGCATCAGCACGGCCTTCGAGCGCAACAGGTGCTCGAGCTGGCCGAGATTGACCTTGGGCGAGTCGAAATATTTGGCATCGGGCGAGATGCGCACCGTGGTACCGGTGGTGCGCGGGCCGCAATCGGCGATGCGGGCCAGCGGCTCGACGACGAAGCCGTCGGCGAAAGCGATCTTGTGCACGCCGCCGCCGCGCTTGATCTCAACTTCCAGGCGCGTGGACAGCGCATTGGTCACCGAGACGCCGACGCCGTGCAGGCCACCCGAGAAGCGGTAGGCGTTGCCCGACTCGGTCTTGTTGAACTTGCCGCCGGCGTGCAGCTTGCAGAACACCAGCTCGACCGCCGGCTTGCCTTCTTCCGGATGGATCTCGACCGGGATGCCGCGGCCGTTGTCGGCCACTTCGATGCTGCCGTCGGCGCGGATCGCCACCGAAATCTTCTTGGCGAAGCCGGCCAGCGCCTCGTCGGCCGCGTTGTCGATGACTTCCTGCACGATATGGGTCGGGCAGGTGGTCCGGGTGTACATCCCCGGACGTTCCTTGACGGGTTCGAGGTCCTTGAGGACGCGGATGGAGGCGGCTGAGTAATCGGTCATGCGGGAATCCGGGGCAAAAATCGGCGACCGCCGGGCGCGGTCCGGGCAGGATTCTACCGGTTTCCTGAAGCGCCGTCGGGATCAGGCCTCTGGCATAATCGGGGTCTGCTGACGTGCGGGGAGGACAGGCTCATGACTCAGGAAGGTTCGCAGAGCGGCGCGAGCGGGCGCACCTATCGGCCGCGACTGGCGGAACGCCGTTGCCGGGGCGGCTTGCTGCCACCTCCCTACCGGACCGCGGACGGCCTGGTCGAGTACGACCGGCGCTCGCATCTCGACCGGCGTTCGGCCTGGATTCGCAACTACACGATCGCCGGCGACAGCGACGAGGCGCATTGAGCAGGCGTCGTTCTTTCCAGGCCAGCCGGCCTTTCACTGAATTTTTCCGAAGGATATGACCCATGGCCGGTGCCAGCCTGCTTGCCCTGCTCGACGATATCGCCAGCGTCCTCGACGACGTGGCGGCGATGACCAAACTCGCCGCCAAGAAAACCGCCGGTGTGCTCGGCGATGACCTGGCGCTGAATGCCCAGCAGGTCGCCGGCGTCCGCGCCGAGCGCGAATTGCCGGTGGTCTGGGCGGTCGCCGTCGGCTCGCTGAAGAACAAGCTGATCCTGGTGCCGGCGGCGCTGGCGATCAGCGCCCTGGCGCCGTGGGCGGTGACGCCGCTGCTGATGCTGGGCGGCCTCTACCTGTGTTTCGAGGGCGTTGAGAAACTGGCCCACAAATGGCTGCCGCACGATGACGAGCCGACGGTCGCCGAGGAGTTGGCGGCGATCGATGCCGCCCCCGACCTGGTCGCCTTCGAGGCCGACAAGATCAAGGGTGCGGTGCGCACCGACTTCGTGCTCTCGGCCGAGATCATCGTCATCGCGCTGGGCACCGTCGCCGACAAGCTGTTTGCCACGCAGCTCGCGGTGCTGGCCGGCATCGGCCTGTTGATGACGGTCGGCGTCTATGGCCTGGTTGCCGCCATCGTCAAGATGGACGACGCCGGGCTGCACCTGCAGCAGCGCCCCGGCGCGCTGGCGCAGAGCGTCGGCAAGGGGCTGCTGCTGGCGGCGCCGCAGTTGATGAAAGCGCTGGCGGTGATTGGCACCGCCGCCATGTTCATGGTTGGCGGCGGCATCCTGACCCACGGCCTGCCGGCCTTGCATCACGGCATCGCCGACCTGGCGGCCGGCGCCGGCCTGTTCGGCGGCGTGTTGGCGCTGGCGCTCGACGTCGTGGTCGGCATCGTCGCCGGTGGCGTCGCGCTGCTCTTGTACAAGGCCGCCGGCAAGCTGCGCGGGAGCAAGGGAGCGCAGGCATGAGCCGGGGACTGCGCTGGTCGGAAAAGTGGTTCCGCTTCGGGCTGTGGCTCGTCGCCTTCGTCTTCGGCGGCTTCCTGATCGGCCTCGGCGGCACCATCGTCGAGAACCTGCCGCGCGTCGAGCAGCGCTATACGCAGGAGGATTTCATCGACCGTGCGGCGGCCGCCACGGTGCGCACTGCCCTCAAGGAAACGACGCAGACCCGACAGTCGGCGCAGGATGGACTCGACCAGGCCCGCCTCGGCCACCGCGCGGCGCAGGCCAATTCGGCGACGGCGCGGCAGACCTTCAACACCTGGCTATCCACCCGGCACGCCACCCAGCGGCCGGAGCAGGATCCGGAATTGATCGCCCGCAGCCAGGAACTTGACCAATTGGCCGCAGCCGAGCGCAAGGCCCTGGCCGGTGTCGAAAAGCAGCAGCAGATCCTGCTCGATGCCCAGCAGGCCGAGGTGCGGGCGCAGAAGCAGCTGCACGAGCTCGAAGAAACGGCCCGCGAAGCATTGCAGGTCGAGCTGCGGCGCCAGGAACTGCGGGTCTTCATCTACCGCCTGGCGCTGACCCTGCCGCTACTCGGCATCGCCGGCTGGCTGTTCGCCAAGAAACGGCAGAGCACTTGGTGGCCATTCGTCTGGGGTTTCATCTATTTCGCGCTGTTCGCCTTCTTCGTCGAGCTGGTGCCCTATATCCCGAGCTACGGCGGCTGGGTGCGCTACACGGTCGGCATCGTCATCACCGCGCTGGTCGGCCGCCA
>DASUZG010000238.1:0-8261 GCA_036376995.1 Azonexus sp.
GGTGATGTTCATGCGCAGAAACCTTGTCCGGGTAAGCCGGAAAATCGGGAAAACCGTATTTTACGGGGGAATCAGTCCGGCAGTCGGTCGAGCGCCAGTTTGAGCGCCGCGAAACAGCGTTCGTCGATGGCCGTACCGAGATTCTCGGCCATCATCGCCAGCGTCTGCGGAATCGGGATGGCGCCGCGGTAGGGGCGTTCGGCGGTAATCGCGTCGAAAATGTCGGCCGTCGTGATGATGCGCGTCTCCAGGCTGATCTCGGCGGCGGCGAGGCCGCGCGGATAGCCCTTGCCGTCGAGGCGTTCGTGATGCGCGGCGGCGACCCGCGCCAGTTCGGCGAAGGCGCCGATGCGCGACAGGATGGCCTCGGTGTAGGCGGCATGCGCCTGCACCGCCGCCCATTCGTCGGCATCGAGCTTGCCCGGCTTGTCGAGCACGCTGTTGCTGACGCCGAGCTTGCCGACATCGTGCAGCAGCGCCCCGCGCTTCAACCAGCGACGGCGTTCCGGCGACAGGCCCAGCGTTTCGGCGATCATGTCGGTGTACAGCGCGACGCGGGCGCTGTGGCCGCTGGTGTAGGGGCTTTTCGAGTCGACCACCTGGCCGAAGGCGGCGGCGATGTCGTCGAGGTAGTCGTCATCCAGGGCGACGACATGCGACGCAGGCTCCAGGGCCAGGATGGCGGCATTGACTTCGGGGGAGGCCAGCGTCGCCCAGAATCCGGCCTCCGCGGCCACCCGCTCGAAAGCCGCGACCAGCGCCGGATCGAACCAGCTGCCGCTGCGCTGGCGAACTTCTTCCTGGGCCGCGGCGGCGCCGCCGGCGGTATGGAAGACGTCGACCACCTGGGCCAGCAGCGCGATCCGCGCCGCCAGCGGAATTGCTTCGCCCGCCAGCCCGTCGGGTTTGCCCTGGCCGTTGTAATGCTCGTCCAGGCTGTAGATGCCGGCCGCCACGCGCTCCGGAAAGCGCAGCAGGCGGGCGATCTCGGCGCCGCGCTGGCAGCGGGTGGCGATCAGTTCACGGGCGATCTCGCTGCCGTCGCGGAAGATCGTCAGCACGCTGCGAAAGCGCTCGGCCAAGCCGGCCTTCAGCCCGGTGTGCTTGAGCACGAAATTGAGCACCTGCGGCAGGCTGTCGCCGACCGTCTTGAAATCGCGCTTGAAGGCGAGGTCGTCGGCCAGGTACAGCTCGCAGATGCGTGCCGCGTTGCTGCTGCAGCCGAGGTCCTTCAACAGCAGCGTGTAGTAGAGATCCCACAGCTGGCCGTCGTCGAGCCCGAGGCTGCGGCCGATGTGCATGCCGATCCAGCAGCAGCGCACGCAATGCCCGGGCGGCTGGCCCTCGGTGATGTCGAGCGCATGGCTCAGCGCCGAGATCAGGTCGGCCAGCTGCAGCCCCTCCGCCGCAGCGGCTTCGTGCAGCCGGTTCACCGGTCAGCGATTGACATCGACCACCACGCGACCACGCACCTTGCCCTGCAGCAGCTCGCCGGCGGTGGCGATGGCCTCGCCCAGGCCGATTTCGTGGGTGATGGCTTCGAGCTTGGCCGGATCGAGATCGCGGCCGAGACGTTCCCAGGCCTGGCGGCGTACCGGCTGCGGCGCCATCACGCTGTCGATGCCGTACAAGGTCACACCGCGCAGGATGAAGGGCGCCACGCTGGCCGGGAAATCCATGCCCTGGGCCAGGCCGCAGGCGGCGACGGCGCCGCGGTACTGGGTGCCGGCGCAGGCATTGGCCAGCGTGTGGCTGCCGACCGAATCGACGACGCCGGCCCAGCGTTCCTTGCCGAGCGGCTTGCCGGGCGCGGACAGTTCGCTGCGGTCGATGATCGCGCTGGCGCCCAGTTGATTCAGATAATCGGCTTCTTCCGGGCGCCCGGTGGAGGCGACAACGGTATAGCCGAGCTTGGCCAGCAGCGCGATGGCGACGCTGCCGACGCCGCCGTTGGCGCCGGTGACCAGGATTTCGCCGCTGCCCGGGACCAGGCCGTGGCGCTCCAGGGCCAGCACGCAAAGCATCGCGGTATAGCCGGCGGTGCCGATGGCCATCGCCTGGCGAGCGGTAAAGGCGGCCGGCAGCGGCACCAGCCAGTCGCCGCGAACGCAGGCCAGCTGCGCCAACCCGCCCCAGTGCGTCTCACCGACGCCCCAGCCGTTCAGCACCACCTTGTCGCCGGCCTGCCAGTCGGGATGGCGGCTGCTGCTCACGGTGCCGGCGAAATCGATGCCCGGCACCATCGGGAAGCGGCGCACCACCGGTCCTTTGCCGGTGATGGCCAGGCTGTCCTTGTAATTGAGCGAGGACCAGTCGATGCGGACAGTGACATCGCCCTCGGGCAGCAGCGCCTTGGCGATCGGCTCGACGGCGGCGCGATAGCCGGCCTCGTCCTTGTTGATCAGAATGCCTGTAAACATGCTCTCTCCGTCGGAAGGGGATGGATAACGCGACTATAAAACAGAGTCCCGCGCCGGGCAGCGTCGACCATCTTGCCGCGCCGATCTTCCCGGCGCTGGCCGCTGTCATGGCAGCGAAACAATAACGCAACAAAATGATGAGCTTGAGGCCTATACTTGAGAAATTACATGGAGCGCGCCATGAATCATCCCTACCTGCAACCCCGCTTCCCGACCGAAAATTACCTGAACCGCGAACTCGGCCTGCTCGCCTTCAATCGCCGCGTGCTCGCCCAGGCCGAGGATGAGCGCACGCCGCTGCTCGAGCGCCTGCGTTTCCTGTGCATCGTCTCCAGCAATCTCGACGAATTCTTCGAAATCCGCATGGCCGGCCTCAAGGAGCAGGTACGCGCCAATACCCAGATCGTCACCACCGACGGCAAGACCGCGCTGGAAGCCTTCCGCCTGGTCTCGAGCGAGGCTCATGCCATCGTCACCGAGCAATACCAGCACCTCAATTCGGTCATCCTGCCGGCCCTGGCCGAACAGGGCATCCGCTTCCTGCGCCGCTCGACCTGGAACGAAGCGCAGCGCGAATGGATCCGCGACTATTTCACGCGCGAAATGGTGCCGGTGCTGACGCCGATCGGGCTCGACCCGTCGCACCCCTTCCCCAAGGTGCTGAACAAGAGCCTCAACTTCGCCATCGAGCTGGAAGGCAAGGACGCCTTCGGCCGCAGTTCCAACGCTGCCATCGTCCAGGCGCCGCGCGTGCTGCCGCGCGTCATCCGCCTGCCCGAGGAACTGGCCGGCGTCGAATACGGCTTCGTGTTCCTGTCGTCGATCCTGCACGAATTCGTCGGCGACCTGTTCACCGGCATGAATGTGCTCGGCTGCTACCAGTTCCGCGTCACGCGCAATTCCGACCTGTTCGTCGACGAGGAAGAAGTCACCAACCTGCGCACCAAGCTGCAGGGCGAACTGCCGCACCGCCATTTCGGCGATGCCGTGCGCCTCGAGATCGCCGACAACTGTTCGCCAGCGATGACCGAATTCCTGCTGTCGCAATTCGCCTTGAAGGAAGCCGACCTCTACCGCGTGCACGGCCCGGTCAACCTGGTCCGCCTGATGCAGGTGCCGGACTGGGTGGACCGCCCGGACATGAAATTCGCCCCGTTCAACCCCGGCCTGCCGAAAGCCGTCGGCAAGGGTGCCAACATCTTCGACAGCATCCGCCGCGGCGACCTGCTGCTGCACCACCCCTACCAGTCGTTCGCCCCCGTCATCGAGCTGCTCAACCAGGCAGCCCGCGATCCGGCGGTGGTGGCGATCAAGATGACGGTGTACCGCACCGGCACCGACTCGGTGCTGATGCAGTCGCTGATCCGCGCCGCCCAGAACGGCAAGGAAGTCACCGTCGTCGTCGAGCTGATGGCGCGCTTCGACGAGGAAGCCAACATCAGCTGGGCGACCAAGCTGGAGGAAGTCGGCGCCCATGTCGTCTATGGCGTGGTCGGCTACAAGACGCACGCCAAGGCGCTGCTGATCGTGCGCCGCGAGGAAGGCGGCCTGAAGCGCTACGCCCACCTCGGCACCGGCAACTACCACCCGCGCACCGCCCGGCTCTATACCGACTTCGGCCTGATGACGGCCAACGAGGAAGTCACGCACGACGTCAGCGAAGTGTTCAAGCAGCTGACCGGCCTGGGCAAGGCGCGCACGCTGAAGCACCTGTGGCAGGCACCGTTCACGCTGCAGCCCAACGTCGTCGCCGCAATCCAGGCCGAAGCCGATATCGCGCGGGCTGGCGGCAAGGCGCACATCGTCGCCAAGATGAATTCGCTGCTTGAGCCGGAAGTCATCAATGCGCTGTACGAAGCTTCGAAAGCCGGCGTCGAGGTCGACCTGATCGTGCGCGGCGTCTGCGCGCTACGCCCCGGCGTCCCCGGGTTGTCGGACAACATCCGCGTGCGCTCGATCATCGGCCGCTTCCTCGAACATCACCGGATTTTCTATTTCCTGGCCGGCGGCGCGGAAAAAGTCTATCTATCGTCGGCCGACTGGATGGAGCGCAATTTCTTCAAGCGCATCGAACTGGCCTTCCCGATTCTCGATGCCAAGCTGAAGAAGCGCGTGATCAACGAAGGCCTGAAATTCTATCTCGCCGACAACCAGCAAGGCTGGGAGATGAACGGCCACGGCATCTACCAGCGCCGCCGCTCGGCGCGCAGCAAGCCGCACAACGCCCAGGGCGAACTGATGGTGACGCTGGGCGGCTGACGCCGTTCAGCGCGGCGTCCGGCCGCCTTCGCCGGGCGTCAGGAACAGCGCAATGCCGAGCCCGATCGGCAGCAGCGGCCACCAGGTGCGCAGCAAGGCCACCAGATCGAAATCGAGCAGGTCGAGATTGACGGCCAGCGCGATGGCGCCGGTGAGGATCAGGACGACGGCGGCGAAGTTGCCTTTCATGTACCCCCCGCTCAGGCCCGGCGGACGCCGACGACGCCCTCGACGTCGTGGATCAGCGTCAGCGTGCGCTGCAGATGCTGCAGGTTGGTGATCTCGACGGTGAAGCTCATGTGCGCCTTGCCCTGCTTGGACTGGGTGTTGACGCCGACGACGTTGAGCTTCTCGCGGGTGAAGATTTCCGAAATATCGCGCAGCAGGCCCTGGCGGTCGTGCGCATCGACGATGATGTCGCAGGCGAAGACGCCGGTGGTCTGCACGCCCCAGTCGGTCTCAATGACCCGCTCCGGGTGCAGCGCGGCAAGATTGGCGAAATTGGGGCAGTCCATGCGGTGGATCGAAATACCCTTGCCGCGTGTGATGAAGCCCTGGATCTCGTCCGGCGGCGCCGGCTTGCAGCAGCGCGCAAGCTGGGTCAGCAGCTTGTCCACGCCGACGATCAGGATGCCCTGGTTGCCTTCGACCGGCTTGCTCGGCTTGGCCACGACCTCGTCGGGCAGCTGCGTTTCGGCCAGCAGGTCGCCGCCCTTGGCCACCGCCTGGAACTGGCGCAGGTTCATGTCGCCGCGGGCGGCGGCGATGTACAGGTCGTCGGCGCGCGAGAAGCCGAGCTTGTGCGCCAGCTCCTCGATGTTGGCGCCGGTCTGGCCGGCCCGCTGCAATTCCTTGGCGATCAGGCCGCGGCCTTCGGCCAGCGTTTCCTCCAGCGCCAGGTTGGAGAACCAGGCGCGGACCTTGACCCGGGCACTCTTGGTGTGGATGTAGCCGAGCGAGGGATTGAGCCAGTCGCGCGACGGGCCGCCGTGCTTGGCCGTGACGATCTCGACTTCCTGCCCGGTTTCCAGCGCCGTGTTGAGCGGCACCAGCTGGCCGCCGACCTTGGCGCCGCGGCAGCGGTGGCCGAGATCGGTATGCACGCGGTAGGCGAAATCGACCGGCGTCGCGCCCTGCGGCAGGTCGACCACCTTGCCCTGCGGCGTGATGACGTAGATGGTCTCGTCCAGCGCCGCCTGCTTGTAGTGATTGACCCAGTCCGAACTGTCGGCGACTTCGTCCTTCCAGGTCAGCAGCTGGCGCAGCCAGGCGATCTTCTCGTCGTAGTCGTCCTCGTGCGTGCGCTTGCTGCCTTCCTTGTAGCGCCAGTGGGCGGCGACGCCGAGTTCGGCGTGCTTGTGCATCTCCCAGGTGCGGATCTGGATTTCCAGGCTGCGCCCGTCCGGGCATTGCACGGCGGTATGCAGCGAGCGGTAGTAATTGCCCTTCGGATTCGAGATATAGTCGTCGAACTCCTTGGGAATCGGCGACCACAGGTTGTGCACGATGCCGAGCGCCGTGTAGCAGTCTTTCAAATCGTCGACGATGATGCGCAGGGCGCGCACGTCATAGACTTCGGAGAAATCCACGCCCTTTTTGCGCATCTTGTTCCAGATGCTGTAGATGTGCTTCGGCCGGCCATAGACTTCGGGACTCCCGACCCCGGCCGCTTCCAGCTCGAGGCGGACGCGGGCCACGGCATCGACGATGAACTGCTCGCGCTCGCTGCGCTTCTCGTCGAGCATCTTGGCGATCTTCTTGTAGGTCTCGGGATGAATGAAGCGGAAGGACAGGTCCTCCAGCTCCCATTTCAGCTCCCAGACCCCGAGCCGGTTGGCCAGCGGCGAGTAGAGTTCGAGCGTCTCGCGCGCCACCTGCACGCGCAGGTCGTCCGGATTGGCCGCGTAGTAGCGCAGCGTCTGCGTCCGGCTGGCCAGGCGCAGCAGCACCACGCGGATGTCCTCGACCATGGCCAGCAGCATCTTGCGCAGCACTTCGACCTGCGCCTTCATTTCGACCGGATTGACTTCGCCGGCATCGATGTTGGCGGCGACGAAGCCCTTGGTGATCGGGCGCAGCTTGTTCAGCCGGGAAATGCCGCCGACCAGGTGCGCCGCCGGCTTGCCGAAATGCTCCTCGATGCGCGCGAAGCCATGCTCCTCCATGGCCGGCACGGCGAACAGCACGGCCGCCATGCGCGATTCGACGTCGAGCTTCAGGCCGGCGATGATCACCGCCATGCCCAGCGCATGCGACCAGATGCGTTCGCCGCTGCCCAGCGTCTTGTCGCCGTAGACTTGCCAGGCGTATTCGACGGCCCGCGCCAGCGCTGCCGCCTCCTCGGCCGGCAGGCCGGCGACCAGGGTGGCGAGAAACTGCTCGAAGTCGCTCTGCGAGGCGACGGAATGAACGACGGAGACCATGGGCGGCGATTATAAGCCGGCCCCGGCGGCATGGACAGCCGCCGCCGGCGGCCGTCGCGCTGTCAGTGGTTGAGGATCTTGGACAGGAACTGCTGCGCCCGATCGGAACGCGGCTTGCCGAAGAAGTCGTCCTTCTGCGCGTCCTCGATGATCAGTCCCTGGTCCATGAAGATGACCCGGTGCGCGACCTTGCGGGCGAAGCCCATCTCGTGCGTCACGCACATCATCGTCATGCCCTCGCGCGCCAGTTCGACCATCACGTCGAGCACCTCGTTGATCATCTCCGGGTCGAGCGCCGAAGTCGGCTCGTCGAACAGCATGCAGATCGGATCCATGGCCAGCGCCCGGGCGATCGCCACGCGCTGCTGCTGGCCGCCGGACAGCTGACCGGGAAACTTGTGGGCGTGGGCCTTCAGGCCGACCCGGTCGAGCAGCTTGAAGCCCTTGTCCTCCGCTTCCTCGCGGCTGCGCTTGAGCACCTTGACCTGGGCCAGGCACAGGTTGTCGGTGATGCTCATGTGCGGGAACAGTTCGAAATGCTGGAAGACCATGCCGACACGCGAACGCAGCTGCGACAGGTTGGTTTTCGGGTCGCCGACGGACACGCCGTTGACCCGGATCTCGCCTTCCTGGAAGGGTTCGAGGCCGTTCACGCACTTGATCAGCGTTGACTTGCCGGAACCCGACGGGCCGCAGACAACGACCACCTCACCCTTGTCGATCCGCGTCGTGTTGCCGGTCAGCACCTGGAAGCTGCCATACCACTTGGACACCTGGTTGATCTCGATCATTGGGCATACCTCTTCTGCATCCGCTTCACGAAGCGCGAAACGGCAAAGGAAATGAAGAAATAGACGACGCCAGCGAAGATCAGCAGTTCGACCAGGCGGCCGTCGCGGTCGCCGACCTTGTAGGCGGTGCCGAAGAAGTCGGACAGGCCGATCACATAGACCAGCGAGGTGTCCTGGAACAGGATCACCGCCTGCGTCAGCAGCAGCGGCGTCATGTTGCGGAAGGCCTGCGGCAGCACAACGAGGCGCATGGTCTGGCCGTAGGTCATGCCGAGCGCCTGGCCGGCGGCGATCTGGCCGCGCGGCACGCTCTGGATGCCGGCGCGGATGATCTCGGAATAGTAGGCGGCCTCGAACAGCGAGAAGGC
>DASUZG010000239.1:0-3388 GCA_036376995.1 Azonexus sp.
CCGTTGATCTTGTGCGCCGAGAGGGTCAGCGCATGCACGCCGGCCGCATTCAGGCTGCGGAAATCGAGCGGCAGCTTGCCGAAGGCCTGCACCGCATCGCTGTGGAACCAGGCGCCGCTGGAACGCGTTGCGGCTGCCAGGGCGGCGATGTCCTGGACGACGCCGGTTTCGTTGTTGGCTGCCATCACCGAGATCAGCGCCGGTTTGGCTTGCAGCACCTGCAGATAATCCTCGGACGCGACGCGCCCTTCGCCATCGACGGCGATTTCGCGCAGCGTCCAGCCTTGCCTGGCCAGTTGCGCCGCCGGCTTCAGCACGCACGGATGCTCGACGGCGCTGACGGCGATCAGGCCGGTCTTGCGGCTGGCCGCCGCGCCCTTGACGAACAGGTTGTTGGCTTCGCTGCCGCCACTGGTGAACACCACTTCGGTCGGATGTGCGCCGACGGCGGCGGCCACCTTCTGGCGCGCCTCGTCGACCGCCTGGCGGGCCCGCCGCCCGTACTCGTGCCGGCTCGACGCATTGCCGCACAGGCTTTCCAGCCACGGCAACATGGCCGCCAGCACGGCTGGATCGAGCGGCGTGGTGGCGTTGTGGTCGAGATAGACGGGCGCGAACATGGCGATCAGGCGGCGGCGGCAGCCTTCTCCCGGGCGCCGCGTAGGCGCGGTTGCGGCCCGAGGCGCTTGTCCTCGAGCACGACGGTGGCCGGCTGGGCGCCGAGCTTGAGCTTCTGCCGCTCGACCAGTTCGCCCAGCGTCACCGAGGCGAGGTAGTCGTACATCTTGGAATTGAGCGTGGACCACAGGTCGTGGGTCATGCAGCGGTGTTCGTCGTGGCAGTTCTCGCGGCCGCCGCACTGGGTGGCGTCGAGCTGCTCGTCGACGGCGCGGATGATGTCGGCCACCGTCACTTGGCTCAGCGGCCGGGCGATGCAGTAGCCGCCACCGGGGCCGCGCACGCTGTCGACCAGCTTGAAGCGGCGCAGCTTGCCGAACAACTGCTCGAGATAGGAGAGGGAAATCTTCTGCCGCTCGCTGACGCTGGCCAGCGCCACCGGCCCTTCTTCCCCGCGCAGGGCAAGATCCATCATCGCGGTAACGGCGAAACGACCTTTGGTAGTCAAACGCATTGCTGTGCTCCGGCTAATAACCTAGTACCGCAGTCAACTATACTGAAACCAGACAAAATCAGTCAACTATTTTGCTCAGATACTGGGGATCGAAACTGTCGGCCGGCTGCACTTCCTCGTCGCACTTGACGCCCTGGGCATCGAGTTCGCGCAGCAGCGATTCGAGCCGGCGGTCGGTTTCGGCGGCATGGTCGAGCAGGCCGTGGATGGCCTTGACCAGCGGATCGTCCTGGTCGCTGCCGACGGCATAGGCGGAAAAGCCCATCTTCTCGGCCTGTGCTTCGCGCTGCCGGCTCTGCGCCGTCGGGTCGATGATCCGCGCCGGATTGCCGACCGCGGTGGCACCGGCCGGCACCGGCTTGGTGACGACGGCATTGGAGCCGACCTTGGCCCCGGCCGAGATGGTGATCGGCCCGAGTACCTTGGCGCCGGCGCCGACGACCACGCCGTTTTCCAGCGTCGGATGGCGCTTGCCCTTGTTCCACGAGGTGCCGCCCAGCGTCACGCCGTGATAGAGCGTGACGTCGTCGCCGATCTGCGCCGTTTCACCGATGACGACGCCCATGCCGTGATCGATGAAGCAACGCCGGCCGATCTGCGCCGCCGGATGGATCTCGATACCGGTCAGGAAGCGTGCGACATAGCCGACGAAACGCGCCAGCCAGCGCAGCCGGTGGCCCCACAGCCAGTTCGCCAGGCGGTGCAGGATCAGGGCATGGATGCCGGGATAACAGGTCAGGACCTCCCAGAAGGAACGCGCCGCCGGATCGCGGTCGAAAACCGCGCGGATATCCTCGTTCAACATCCGGAACATGAAACCTGATCTCCCTTGCACAAAGATGGGAATTCTAAAAAACTTGACTGAATTTGTCAGCTATTTTCCGGAAAAGTGCCCGGGCGAACTGTTTTATAATGACGCGCCGCTGTCCCGCCCCTCCCCCTTCATTCCCCTTTCATGATCAAGCGCCTGCTCCCTGTTGCCGCTGTCGGCCTGTTGCTGCTCGCCGGCTGCGCCACGCCGCCGCCGGCGCCCGAAGGCGATCCGCGCGGCAGCTACCGCCATGCGGAAAATTACCTGCACTGGCTAATCGACCGCGAGATGACGCAAAACGACATCACCGGCCTCAGCATCGCCCTGGTCGATGACCAGCAGATCGTCTGGCAGCAAGGCTTCGGCCATGCCGATCTGGAACGCGGCATCCCGGCGACGGCGGAAACCATCTACCGGGCTGGCTCGATCGCCAAGGTATTTACCGCCGCCGCGACCATGCAGCTGGCCGAGCAGGGCCGCCTCGACATCGACCGCCCGCTGGCCGAAGCCCTGCCCGGCTTCTCGATCAAGACGCGCTTTCCCGACGCCGGGCCGGTCACGCCGCGCAACGTGATGACCCACCACTCCGGCCTGCCGTCCAACTTCCTGCGCGGCATGTACGTGCGCGACCCGGGGCGTTTCGAAACGGTGGTCGACAGCCTGCGCGGCGAATACCTGACCTTCCCGCCAAACTACGTGTTCTCCTATTCCAACGTCGGCATGGCGCTGCTCGGCGCTACCGTGCAGCACCTCGCCGGCGAGCCGTTCGACCGCTACATGGAGCGCCATTTCTTCGCGCCGCTCGGCATGGCCCACAGCACTTTCGCCGCCCGCGCGGTGACCAAGGCCTACGACAACCACTGGGAAATCGAGGTCTTCTCGCTGCGCGACATGCCGGCCGCCAACCTGCTGAGCAACGTCGTCGACCTGAGCCAGTTCCTCAAGCTGCAGTTTGCCGACGGCCGCGCCGGCGAGCGCCAGCTGCTGTCCCCGGCCAGCATCCACGAAATGCTGCGCGTGCAGAACGCCGGTTTTCCGCTGACCTTCCAGCAATACGTCGGCCTGGGCTGGATGCTGAGCGGCATCGAGGTGCCCGGCGGCGGGCCGGTGGCCAGCCACGGCGGCTCGCTGCCCGACTCGCACAGCATGATGGCCATGCTGCCCGAGCACAAACTGGGCGTCGTCGTCCTGTCCAACTCGGTAACGGCGCATGCCGCCGTCAGCCGTATCGCGACCGAAGCCCTGCGCCTGATGCTGGAAGCCAAGGCTGGCGTCCGCCAGGAGCCGCAGGCGGTGGCCCGTGTCCCGGAGCGCGACCCGACGCCCGAGGAGCTGCGCCTGTTCGACGGCCATTTCGATACCCTGGTCGGCCTGGCCAAGGTCTCCACCGCTTCCGGCCGGATCGACGTCGAGGCGGTCGGCCATCATTTCCGCCTGGTGCCGCA
>DASUZG010000240.1:0-9718 GCA_036376995.1 Azonexus sp.
GAAGTCAGCGCCATCCGCCGGCGCGGCATCCGCTCCGTCGAGCCGGCGCCGGAAACCGCGCTCGAGGCGGGCGACGTGATCGTCGTGCTCGGTGCGCCGGAAGCGGTGGCGGCGGCGGAGCAGCGGCTGCTGCAGCCCTGAGCGGCGGCGGGAAAGAAAAAGCCCGCCGAGGCGGGCTTGGGTTCGGGGCGGGAATGCCTACGTCAGAGGCCCATGCACACGGTGTAGGAGTCGGCGTCGTTGATCAGCGTGCCGGTTCCCGTATTGGGCACGGCTGTCTGGGCGGTGGTCTGGTTGGCGGCCTGGTTGGCCATGGTCATCATCGAACCACTGGCGGTGTTGCCATCGTCCATCATGGTGTCGAGTTGCTTGGCGAACTTGCCGAGAATGCCTTCTGAGCAGACGACGTAAGTGCCGCGCAGACCAGCGATCGGCGTGGCGCTGCCGCTGGTGATGCCGATGATGCCGCCATCAGCATTTTTCGGAATGTAGTCGGTGGCGGAGGTAGCGGTCGGTCCGGGGGCGAAACCCGCAAGGCGGACATGCTGCCAGAACAAGTAGCTTTCGTCGCTGGCGGTATTCGTGTTCCAGGCACCATTGATTACCCCGTTACCCTGGGAACTGCTCGGTGTCGTCGCGTTGGTCGCTCCGGTGACATGGTCTGCTGCGACCTTGTCGTCGCCAGGCAAGGCCTTGTACTTATCCTGGTAGCCGTAGATGAACAGCGGGATGCTGCGGAAGTCGTTGGCAAAATTCTTCACCTTGGCGCTGTTGATCAACTCCTGCCCCTTCAATACGCCCCCCAGCAGCAGGCCGATGATGACCAGCACGATGGCGATTTCGACGAGGGTGAAGCCTTGCTGGCGACTTTTCATGGCATGCTCCGGCACAGTTGTTCTGTAGGAATTCCTGCAAGATCCATACCCGTGAAATGGGGCGAATTTTCCCTGCTATCGGCCTGATTTGGCGGGTAAAGTGTCGAGAAATGGACAGCCTGTTTCAATAATGGACGCCCGACCCACGCAAAAACTGGCCGCCCGCCTGGCCGACTGGTCGCATCTGTTGCTGGCCGCGCATCTGCTGATGCTGCACGTGCTCGCCTTCGGCGGCTGGAAGATCCCCGCCGTACGCCTGCTGTGGGTGGCGGCGCTCGGCCTGTTCCTGCTGTGGCAGCCCTTCGTTGCCGGCGAGCGGCGGATCCGGCCGCGCCAGGGGCTGATCCTGTTCGCCGTGGTGCTGGCCTCGACTTGGTTTCTCGGGCCGTGGCTGCTGCTGGTCTGGTGTGGCGCGCTGGCCGGGGCGGTCGGTGGCCGCGTGCTGTGGAGCGAGCGGCGCGGCGAGCGCACCGGCTACCTGCTGGCCTTCGGCTACGTGGCCGGCATCACCGTGTTCGGCGTGATCCCGGAAATTTCGCCGAACGTCGTGCTCGATCCGTTGCCGCGCGATGCCTTTGCCCGCCTGCTGCCGCTGCTCCTCCCGCTGCTGCTGGTGTTTCCGGCGCGCACGCCGCAGCGTCGGGCGGGCGAAGCCTTCGACCTGTTCTACGGCATGCTGGTGTTCCTGGTGTTGGCGGTGTTCGTGCTCGGCGCGCTGGCCTACATGCTGGTCGGCGGCGTCGGCTATGTCGAGGCCCTGTTCTCGACCTCGCTGACCATGGCCGGGGCGCTGCTGGTCGTGGCCTGGGCATGGAATCCGCGCGCCGGTTTCTCCGGCGTCGGTTCGGCGGTGTCGCGCTATCTGCTGTCGGTCGGTATGCCGCTTGAGCAGTGGCTGGTGCAGCTGGCTGCCGAGAACGAGCGCGAGGCCGATCCGGCACGCTTCCTGGCGGCGGTGATGGAACGCCTGCACGGCTTGCCGTGGGTGATCGGCACGGCCTGGGAGGCGGCCGGGCAGGGCGGGCAGTCCGGCGAGCGCAGCGCCCACGGCCATGTGCACCAGATGGCCGGGCTGGCGCTGAGCGTCTATTTCCGCCTGCCGCCGGCGCCGTCGATGCGCTGGCATGTCGAATGGCTGCTGCGCCTGGCCGCCGAGTTCTATCTGGTCAAGCGCCAGACGCACGAACTGCAGCGCATGAATTACCTGCAGGCCGTCTATGAAACCGGCTCGCGCGTGACCCATGACGTGAAGAACCTGCTGCAGTCGATGCAGGGCCTGTGCTACGCCGCTGCCCAGCCGGGCGACCCGGCACAGCTGGCCGGCCTGCTCGGCAAGCAGTTGCCGCTGATCACGGAGCGCCTGCGCACCACGCTGGAAAAGCTGCAGGCGCCGATGGCCGAGCGCGGCCGGCAGGAGGCGGCCGGCGACTGGTGGAGCCGGGTGCGGGGCCGCTATGCTGCCAGCGAGATCGACTGGCTGGGTGTGCCGGGCGACGGCGAGACGCTGCCCGCCGGCTTGTTCGACAGCGTCGCCGAGAACCTGCTGCAGAACGCACTGGCCAAGCGTCAGCGCCAGCCGGGACTGGCGATCGAAGTAACCTTCGCCGACCGTACGTTGACCGTGGCCGACGACGGGGCGCCGCTGGCGCCGGCGCTGGCCGCGGCGATCCTGCGCGAGCCGGTGACCTCCGAGGACGGCCTGGGCATCGGCCTCTATCACGCCGCGCGCCAGGCGCTGGCAGCCGGCTATGCGCTGACGCTGGCCGAAAACCGTCCGGGCCGGGTGGCGTTCAGGCTCGCTGCCCGTCCTTGACCGGCGCGGCGGCGGCTGCACCGCTCGGGCCGAGCAGGCGGTAGACGACGGTGTCGCCCTTGCCCTTGAGGTGGATGCTCTGCGGTTCGGCGAAGGCGAACCGGCCAACCAGGCGCCGGTGCGTGGCGGCGTCGACCTGGATCGCGCCGGGCAGGCCTTCGCTGGTGATGCGGCTGGCCAGGTTGACCGTGTCGCCCCAGAGGTCGTAAATGAACTTCTTCTTGCCGACGACGCCGGCGACGATCGGGCCGGTGCCGATGCCGATGCGCACGTCGAGCTGCAGGTCGTTGACGACGAAATCGCGGCGCAGCAGTTCGCGCATGGCAAGGGCCAGTTCGGCGATCGACTGCGAGTAGTTGTGCTGCTCGTTGTTCAGCCCGCCGGCGACCATGTAGGCGTCGCCGATGGTCTTGATCTTCTCGACGCCGTACTGCTCGGCCAGTTCGTCGAAGGACGAGAAGATGCGGTTGAGCATGGCGAACACCTGTTGCGGCGTCATGCCTTCGGCGATGCGGGTGAAATTGACGATATCGACGAACATCACGCTGACGTCGGCGAAGCCGTCGGCGATGGTCTTGTTGTCGCGCTTCAGGCGTTCGGCGATGGGGCCGGGCAGGATGTTGAGCAACAGGCGCTCGGAGCGTTCCTGCTCCTGCCGCAGCTTCTCGTGGGTGGCTTCCAGTTCGGCCTGGGCGCGGGCCTTTTCCTGCACCGCGTAGCGCAGCAGCAGGTACACGATGCTGGAGATGGCGGCGAAATTGAGGGCGAAGAAGAAGACGCTGGTCTCGGTCGCCACCTTGGGGCCGGTGGCGGTCAGGCTGTCGGCCAGGTAGTAGTCGAAGAAGCCGGACAGCGCGGTGAGGAAAATGTAGGCCACGAACCAGGCAATCGATTCGCGCGGGCCGAAGAACAGCACTGCGCCGATCGGCGCCAGCAGGCCCCACAGGCTGGTGCCGCTGGCCGTGATGAAGTTGCCGATGCCCCATTGCACGGCGAAGGGGGCGAACAGGAACAGCGCCAGCTGCGAATAGCGGAAGAAGTCGAAATTGCCGCTGTGAAAGAAGTAGAGCAGGTTGGCGACGAGCAGGATCTGGAAGATGAACGGCTCGGTCGCCGAGAACTGCGGCCCCAGCTGGCCGTACAGGAACAGCCAGAGCATCGAGCCGAGGCAGACGAGGCCGGTGGCGAAGATCAGCAGCGATTTCTTCAGCCGTGTTTCGGCATCGTCGGCCGGGTCGATGCCGGCATTGCGCAGGGAAAAGAGGAAGGGGGGCTGGCTCACGGGATCGGGGCGGCGTCATGGCGACTGCATGAATCCAGTGTGGCAGTGGCGGCGATTGCGGTCAATACGCCGCCCGTCGGGGCTTTCCTAGGGCAGGCGGCCGGCGGCGATCATCCGGCTCATCAGGATCGTTAGTGGAATCCAGGCCGTTTCGTCGTCGAAATCCGGGCTGTGCGCGCGGCTGACGAAATCGCCGTCGGCATCGGCGTTCTCCAGTTCGTCGCCAGCGGCGCCGGCGCGCGCCAGGCCGTCGCGGCCGAAGCCGCCGAGGCCGTTGCGGCCGTGCGAGAGGACGATGGCCGGCAGTTGCGTGGCGATGTTGGCGGCGCCGTCGGTAACCGTGATGTCGCCCTTCGAGCACAGCGCGAAGCTGGCCTGGGCCGGTGCCGGCGGCGTCGGGTCGGGGGCGCAGCCGGGGACCGTGGCGGCGCTGGTCGGGTCGGCGAAGCGGGCGGCGATCCGGTAGCTGAAGCGCTGGCCCCAGGGATCGGTTTCGGGCAGGCCGAGCGTCGCCCACGGCAGCACACCGGCGACCCGGGCCTCGTCGATCGTGCCGGCGCCGACCATGCCGGAGGGCAGCGCTGGGTCGGCCGGCGGCGGCAGGCGGCCGTTGGCCACCGCATAGCCGAGCAGGGCTTCGCGGATGTCGGCCAGCTGGCGGCGGACTTCGCTCAGGCGATGGACTTCCTGCTGGGTGGTCAGGGTCATCATCAGGCCGCCGGCCAGCAGCGCGAAGACGACCAGCACGATGGCCAGCTCGACCAGCGAGAAGCCGGCGGCGGGGTGGGGTGGGCGGGCGCGGGTCATGGCAGGTCCATCTTCTTGCCGTTGAGCACGATGACGGCGGCGGCGCGGTCGTAGGCGACCAGCGGGAACCAGTTGTTGGCCACCAGCGGGGCGTACCAGCGCTCGGCGGTCCAGGTCGGCGAGGGCAGGTCGTAGGCCGCCTCGCGGAAGGGAAAGCGGCCGCTGTCGGCAGGCGCGTCGGCGAGGCCGTCGCCATCGCTGTCGGCGAAGGGCAGCGCACCGCCGGCGGCGCGCACGGCCTGGCGGATGTCGCCGAGGATGCGCGGGGTCAGTGTGGCGAGCAGCGTGCGCCGGTCGAGGGCGATGACCCGGTCGTTGAAGTCGGCGCCGGCCGGTCCGGAGAAATAGCGGTCGTCGCCGTCGCGGTTGCTGGTGGCCGGGTTGCCGTTTGCGTCGTCGAGATAGTCGGCGGGGTTGGCGCTCGGCCGGGCCTGGCCGGTCAGGGCGCCGCCGGGGGCGATGACCAGGGCGGCGATGTCGCCCTGGCCGTCAAGCCACAGGGTGCCGGCGGTGGTGCCGTTGATCGCCGCATTGCCGTCGCGGAAATTGGGCGACAGGACATACCACAGCCCTTCGCCGGCCGCGCCGCGCGGGTCGTTCAGATCGAGGGTGCGCCACGGCAGACGGCCGACGTAGGCGGTGCAGTTGGGCCAGGCCAGGTCGGCGATGCCGTCGTCGTCCAGGTCCGGGCAGGGCAGGCTGCCCGGGCGGTTGGCGTCGAGCACGGCGCGGGCCAGCAGCGCTTCGCGGGCGGCAAGCAGTTGCGCGCTGGTTTTCGCCTCGCGGTCGAGGCCGCTGGCGGCGCTGTTGGCGCGCTGCAGCAGGAGCAGCCCGGCGGCGATGGCCAGCACCACCATCAGGCCGAGCAGGATCATGCCGCGCTGGGGCTGGCGGCTGCGACTCATGGCCGGGGCGGTGGCACGGCGATGCGGCCGCCGCCGAGCAGCGGCTGATGCTCGCCGGTGGCCGGGTCGATGCTGTCGCCGACCGGCAGGCGGGGGGGCGGTGCGGTGCCGCGCCAGTCGGCCTGGCCGTTGACCCAGCGGGTGCGGCCGCCGCTCGAACTGCGCACTTCGCCATTGACCGTCAGGCCGCCTTCGCTGCCGATGCTTGGGGCGCGCAGGCGCTGGCGGTCGAGCGCCTGGCGCTGCTGCGGGGTCAGGAACAGACGGCCGAGCGGTTCCGGTTCGGCGGCGGCCGGGCCGGCGGCGAGGACCAGCAGGACGAGCAGTGGGGCGGCGGCTTTCATGGGCGGTTCGCGGGACGGTCGACGGTGACCCAGCGCAGCTCGCATTCGGCGCCCAGCTGCGCGAGGTCGGCGCTGCCGTGGCCGGCGAGCGGCGCCAGCGTGCAGCTGCGGATCAGCACCAGGGCCTTGGCCTCCTGTTGCAGGCGGTCGAGGAAACGCAACAGGTCTTCCTCGTGGACCAGGCGCAACTGGAGCCGCATGGGGCTGGCGAAATAGGCGTACTCGCCGCCGCCGGCGGCTTCCAGCGGCTTGCGCACGCCGAACTCGTAGTTGAGGCCGGGGAGGCGCAGCTGCGTCTGCAGGCTGTGCAGCAACTCGGTCCATTCCAGGCGCCGCTCGGCGCCGGCGATGCCCGACTGCTGCAGGCGCTGGAACAGCAGGGCCCGCTCCTTGAGCTCCTGTTCCTCGGTCCGCACCTGGCGCAGGCGCTGTTCGACGCGCTGCTTGCCGGCCGCCGCGGCGTCCCGTTCGCGCTGGGCGCCGGCGACCTGGAGGTGGCTCCAGTGCGCGGGCAGGATGGCCAGGACGAGCAGCAGCAGGGCGCCGAGCAGGGGCCAGCGCAGCTTGCCGAGATCGCGGCCGGTCAGGGTCATGGCGTCAGCGTCCGCGTGATCTCGACGGCGAAAGCCCGTGCCTGGTCGCCGTCGCGGATTTCGTCGCCGCCGCGCAACGGCCGGCCCGATTCCATGTCGACGGGGGGCTGCAGGACGCGTACCGCATTGTCCGGGTCGCGCCGCAGCAGATTGACGAACTGGTCGAAGCTGCCCAGCACCTGGCGGATCGTTGCCGCCGGCGCCAGTTGCAGGTGGCCGCGGACGATGGTGACTTCTTCGTGGCCGTCGATGGCCTGCGGGTTGCCCGGGCTGTCGCGGCCGATCCGCCATTCGATGCGCTCGAGGACGATCGCCGGCATCGGCTCGACAGCGCGGCTCAGGCGCCGCAGGGCCTGCTCCGGTTGCCGCTGCTGGCGGCCGAGTTCGGCGTGCTGGCTGGTCAGGCGGCGCAGCGTGTCGTTGTCGATGCCCAGTTGCGGGAAGGTGGCGGCGATCTCGCGGTAGCGGGCTTCCAGCATGCGTTCGCTGGCCTGCAGGGCGGCGGTTTCCTCGCGCAGCGTGTGGGTCGTGTAGTACTCGCGGGCGGTAAACAGCAGGCCGGCGAGCAGGGCCACCAGGCCGGTGGCGATGATGCCGCGGCGCAACTGGGTCAGGCGGTAGTCGTGGCGGTGGCCGTCGCTGGCGAACTGCTGGCGCGGCGGGGCGATGGCCAGCAATTGCAGGAACAGCAGGTCGCAGCGATTGTCTTCGGGCAGCGTCTTCAGGCCGAGCTTGCCGGCAGCGACGTGGCTGTCGATGATGGTGAAGCTCAGGTTGCCGTGTTCGGGGCAGGCCTTGGCGATGGCCGGGATGGCCGGCGGATAGGCGACGATGAACACCGGCAGGCGCTCGTCGCGGCCGACCAGGCGCTGGCCGATCAGGTATTGCTGCAGCTTGCTGGCCTCGGCCGCGAAGCTGCTGGCGATGCCGGCGATGCTGCTGTCGTTGAGCGGGGCCATGCGCGAAAACAGCGTCCGGCCGTCGGCCAGGTAGCTCTCGCGGATGGAGTGGTCCTGCATGGTCAGCAGCAGGCAGCGCTTGCTGGCTTCGCCGAGCTTGTGCAGCAGCGCACCGCCCAGCTGGGCGACGGTGTAGAGGCCGGCGAGCGGCGCCTCGGCGTCGCCGATGCGTTCGAGCCAGGGCTCGAAATGGGTCGGATTGGTCAGCGCCGAGAGCAGCAGCTTTTCGTTCTTGCGCCGGGTTTTCTCATAGCCGAGCGAGAAGGCGGCGGCCAGCGGCGAGCCGAGAAAATGCTGGCCGATCTTGCGGGCGATCAGCGTCTGGCGGTCGCGCCCCTGCAGGAAGGGGATGGTTTCGAGAACATGCCCTTCCTCGGCGATGTTGGCCAGCAGCGAGAAATGGCTGTCGCGCTGCTGCGCCAGGTAGTGGGCGAAGGCCTGCAGGCCGTCATCGCTGTGATCGAAGGCGCCCTCGGCATGCAGGCTGCCCTGGCGCCAGACGTAGGCCGTCAGGCGGTGGGTGTTGAGATAGAGCAGGCGGCGGGCGCTCACGTGGGAATCTTGCTGATGACGTCGTAGATGGGGCCGATGACCGACAGCATAATCCAGCCGAGCAGCGCGCCCATGAACAGCGTCAGCATCGGTTCGATCAGCGCCTGCGCCTTGCCGACCGATTCCTTGACGTCGCGGGTGTAGAAATAGCTGACGTTAAGCAGCGCCTTGTCGAGCGCCCCGGTGTTCTCGCCGACGCGCAGCATGCGCACCACCAGCGGTGGGAACAGGCCGACGTCGTGGAAGGCGCCGGCGACGTTGCGCCCTTCGCGGATCGACTGTTCGGCCCGCTCCAGCGCCTGGCGGACGACGCGGTTACCAACGATGTCCTGGGTGGTGCGGATCGACTCGAGGATCGGGATGCCGGCCGCGTAGAGCATGGCGAAGGTGTTGGCGAAGCGCGACAGGATGATCTTCTTCAGGATCGGACCAAGTACCGGCAGGCGCAGCTTGAGGCCGTCCAGCCGGGCCTGGGCCAGCGGATTGCCGCGCACGGCGAAGTGGCCGGCAAGCACGGTGGCCAGCGGTACCAGCAGGAAGACGTACCAGTAGCCGACCAGCAGGTCGGAGACGAAGAACAGCACCTCGGTCTGCAGCGGCAGCGTCTGGCCCATGTTTTTCACGAACTGCTTGAGCTGCGGCACCATGTAGACCATCAGGAAGACGGTCGCGGCGATGACGATGGTCGCCACGAAGGCCGGGTAGATCAGCAGCTTCTTGCTGTGCGAGGCCAGTTCGTCCTCCCAGCGCAGCGACTCGCCGAGGCTGTCGAGCACTTCCGGCAGCTGGCCGCTGGCTTCGCCGGCGCGGACCAGGTTGACCAGCACCTGCGAGAACACGTCCGGGTGCGTTTCCATCGCCTGCGACAGCGTCTGGCCGCCCTCGATGTTCTCGATCAGCACGGCGACGACTTCGCGGAAGCGCGGGTGCTCGATCGAGTCGCGCAGGTCGGTCAGGCTTTCCAGGATCGGCACGCTGGCGCGCGTCAGCTGTTCCAGGTGAAAACAGAAGTTGATCAGCTCCGGCCGGGGAATGCCGCGCCGCCCGAGCAGCGAGCGGTGCTCGACCAGGCGGCCGGTAACCAGGTCGAGTTCCATGCGCTTCAGGCGCATCTCGAGGTCGATCAGGTTGATGGCGTCGAGCCGGCCGTAGATCATTCGTCCCTCGGCGCTGACCGCCTTGTAGTCGAACAGCATGGCTACATCCGGTCGGTCAGGTCGACGACGCGGGCCAGTTCTTCCAGCGAGGTCGTGCCGTTCAGCACGCGCCGCAGACCGTCGTCGGCCAGCGTGGCAAAGCCCTGGGCCAGGGCCCGGCTGCGGATCTCGTGGGTGGTCGCGCGGCGGGCGATCAGTTCGTCGAGGCCGGCGTCGATGCGCAACAGCTCCATGATCGCGACGCGCCCGCGATAGCCCTGGAAATCGCAGCGTTCGCAGCCGGTCGGGCGGAACAGCAGCGGCCGCTGGCCTTCGGCGAGCGCGCCGAGCAGCCGCACTTCGTGCGCCTCGGCGTGGTAGGGCGTCTTGCAGTGCTCGCACAGGCGGCGGATCAGGCGCTGGGCGACGATGCCGATGATGTTGCCGGCCCT
>DASUZG010000241.1:0-4874 GCA_036376995.1 Azonexus sp.
CTCGCCGAGCTGAAGGAATTCCGCCTGCCGCCGGAAATCGGCACCATGACCGACGCGCTGCTCTACGCGCCGGACCGCAACAAGCCCGAGACCAAGGCCTTCGAGACGGCCTGCGGCGAGACCGGGCTGTCGGCCGCGCAATTGCTGTTCAAGTGCGGCGCCATCAAGTCGGCCTACCACCTGCATTACCGCCGTTTCCTGCATGAGCAGTTTCCCAAGGGCACCGGCTTCCCGGCCCTGGCCGCACCCGGCCTGCCGGCCGATCTGCCCCGCGCCGACGTGCGCGCCTTCTCGATCGACGATGCGCACACCACCGAAATCGACGATGCGCTGTCGGTCGTCAAGCTGCCCGGCATCGGCTCGCGCATCGGCATCCACATCGCCGCACCCGGGCTGGCTATCGAACACGGCTCGCCGCTCGACGGCGTCGCCCGCGCCCGGCTGTCCACCGTCTACATGCCGGGCAACAAGATCACCATGCTGCCCGACGCCGTGGTGCAGAACTACACGCTGGCGGGCGGCGTTGACTGTCCAGCGGTGTCGCTGTACCTGACGGTCAACGAGGCGCTGGAAATCGTCGACCACGAGTCGCGTCTGGAACTCGTGCATATCGCTGCCAACCTGCGCCATCACGAAGTCGAACCCTGGTTCAACGCCGAGACGGTCGGCGGACCGTTGCCCGACCTGCCGTTCAAGGACGAGCTGCTGCACCTGTGGCATTTCGCCAACGCCTGCGAAGGCCGGCGCGGCAAGCCGTCGGCGATGCAGGGCATCAACGACTACAACTTCGCCATCGATGGCGACCTTGCCGACCCCGATGCCTGCACGGTCGAAATCAGTGAGCGCAAGCGCGGCAGCCCGCTCGACAAGCTGGTCGCCGAGCTGATGATCGTCGCCAATTCGACCTGGGGCGGCCTGCTCGCCGACCGCAACGTCGCCTGTCTCTATCGCGCCCAGACCCAGGGCAAGGTGCGCATGACCACCTCGCCGCTGCCGCACGAGGGCCTTGGCGTGCCGCAATACGCCTGGATGACCTCGCCGCTGCGCCGCTATTGCGATCTCGTTAACCAATGGCAGCTGATCGCCTGCCTGCAGGGTGAGACGCCGGCCTTCGCCCAGAAATCGGCCGAACTGTTCGCGGCGATGCGCGATTTCGAGCAGACCTACGCCGCCTATGCCGATTTCCAGCGCCTGATGGAGCGTTATTGGTGCCTGCGCTGGCTGCAGCAGCATGGCGTGACCGAGATCGACGCGACCGTGCGCCGCGAGCAGCAGGTCAAGCTCGACCATCTGCCGCTGCTGCTGCGCGTGCCGTCCCTGCCGAACGACCTGGCGCCGGGCCAGCGCGTGCATCTGGCGGTCGAGAGCATCGACCTGCTGGCACCCGAACTGAGCTGCCGTTTCCTCGGCCTGCTTGGCGAAAACGCGCTGGCGGAAGCGCTGGAGGAAGAGGAGCAGTGAGCGTGGCGACGCTGAACTGGCAGCCGGCGGCCCGTTCGGACCGGCGCCTGTGGCTGGCGGTCGGCCTGTCGCTGCTCATCCACAGCCTGCTATTGCTGGTGCACTTCCGCTTTCCCGAGGCTTCCAACGCGCTGCGCGAAAAGGCGCTCGACATCATCCTGGTCAATGCCAAGTCGGCGCGCAAGCCGACCGATGCCCAGGCGCTGGCCCAGGCCAATCTCGACGGCGGCGGCTCGACCGACGACAACCGCCGGGTCAAGACGCCGTTGCCGCCGACGCCGCAGCAGACCAACGGCACCGACCTGCAGCAGATGCAGCGGCGCATCCAGGAACTGGAGTCGGCGCAGCAGAGCATGCTGACCCAGGCCAAGAGCCTGCGCAAGGTGGCCAGCAACCAGACCACCAGCGAGCAGCCGGTACCGGCCAGCCCGGTGTCGGGCATCGACCTGCTCGAATCGGCGCGGGCGATGGCCCGTCTGGAAGGCGAGATCAGCAAGAGCACCGAGGAATACAACAAGCGGCCGCGCAAGAAGTTCGTCGGCGCGCGCACCGAGGAATACGGGCTGGCCGCCTATCTCGAAGCCTGGAAGCAGAAGATCGAGCGCATCGGCACGCTGAACTACCCGGAAGAGGCGCGCGGCAAGCTGTACGGCAATGTGGTCATCTACGTCGAACTGAGCGCCGAGGATGGCAGCATCTACAACGCCGAGATTTCCAAGTCCTCCGGCCACAAGGTGCTCGACCAGGCGGCCATGAAGATTCTGCGCATGTCCGGGCCGTTCGGGCCGATACCGCGCGAACCGCTGGGCGGTGCGACGGTGCTGTCGTTCGCCCGCACCTGGTATTTCACCCAGGGCGATGCGCTGAACACCACCACGTCCCGCTGACCGCCATCCCTTTCTGCCCGCCACCGCCATGTCCGACCTCTATGCCGTGTTCGGCAACCCGATCGCCCACTCCCGTTCGCCGGCCATCCATGCCGCTTTCGCCGCGGCGACCGGCGAAGCTCTGCGCTACGAAGCGCGGCTGGCGCCGATCGACGGCTTTGCCGCAGCGGTGGCCGAATTCGTCGCCGCCGGCGGCAGGGGCGCCAATGTCACGGTGCCGTTCAAGGAAGAAGCTTTCCGCCTGAGCGACCGCCTGTCGGAGCGCGCCGCGCGGGCCGGCGCGGTCAATACGCTGGCCTTTCGCGATGGCCAGGCGTACGGCGACAATACCGACGGCGCCGGGCTGGTGCGCGACATCACCGCCAATCTCGATTTTCCGCTGGCCGGCCGGCGCATCCTGCTGCTCGGCGCCGGCGGCGCCGCGCGCGGCGTCATCACCCCGCTGCTGGCTGGCGGCCCGGCCAGCCTGCACATCGCCAACCGCAGCGCCGACAAGGCCGCCGGACTGGCTCAGGCATTTTCCGATCTGGCCGCGGTCGGTGGCGGCAGTTTCGGCGAACTGGCGGGAAAATCCTTCGATCTGGTGATCAACGCCACCTCGGCGAGCCTGTCCGGCGAAACTCTGCCGTTGCCGACCGGGCTGTTCGCGCCGGGAGCGCTGGCCTACGACATGATGTACGGCAAGGGTGACACGCCCTTCCTGCAGCTGGCCCGCCGCCAGGGTGCGGCGCGCTGCGCCGACGGCCTCGGCATGCTGGTCGAGCAGGCTGCCGAAGCCTTTGCCGTCTGGCGCGGCGTGCGGCCGGCGACGGCCGCGGTGCTGGCCGACCTGCGCCGGCAGATCGGCGGATGAGCACGCCGGCCCGCTGGCTCAACCGGCTGTTGCTGGTGCTGTTCGGGCTGGGGTGTCTGTGGTTTGTCTGGTTGCTCGGTTGGGTGCTGTTCTGGGGCTGGGTCAATCCGGGGACGACCAGTTTCATGGAATTGCGGCTGGGCGAACTGCGGGTCAAGAATCCGCAGGCCCAGTTGAAACAGCAGTGGGTGCCCTACGAGCGCATTTCCATCCATCTGAAACGGGCCATCATCGCTTCCGAGGATGCCAAGTTCGTCGATCATGAGGGCTTCGACTGGGAAGGCATTCAGAAAGCCATCGAAAAGAACGAAAGGCGTGGGCGTTTCGCGGCCGGTGGCTCGACCATCAGCCAGCAACTGGCGAAAAATCTGTTCCTGTCGCCGAGCAAGACCTACTGGCGCAAGGGCAACGAGGTCGTGATCACGCTGCTGCTTGAACACCTGTGGAGCAAACGGCGCATTTTCGAGGTCTACCTCAACGTCATCGAGTGGGGTAACGGCGTTTTCGGCGCCGAGGCGGCCGCCCGCCATTACTATGGCGTCGGCGCGGCCCAGTTGGGACCGGAGCAGGCGGCGCGGCTGGCCGGCATGGTGCCGAATCCGCGCCTCTACGACCGCAACCGCGGCGCTCCGGGGCTGGCGCGCAAAACCGCCATCATCCTGGGCCGCATGCCGGCGGCCGAGGTGCCCTGAGGCGGGCCTCGCCGGTCGGCCGAAAACCTCGCTGGTGCGTTGTTTTTGTAAAAGCCCGGCCTTCCGGCCGGTGCTAAAATGCGAGACCTTTTGCCGCGGCGCACCATGAGCGAAGAAGCCCAGCTGACCGATACGGAAGACCTGCAGGAGCGCCTGGCCGAGGTGCAGACCCTGCTCGCCCGGCACAAGCTGGTCGAAGAGCTGGTGCACCGTCAGGAAGGGCCGCGCCACGACCTGGTCGAGGACATCGTGCACAAGCAGCACCTGCACGAACTCCAGCACAAGCTGGAGCCGATGCACCCGGCCGACATCGCCTACATCCTCGAAGCCCTGCCGCTCGACGAGCGCCTGATCGCCTGGGACCTGGTCAAGGCCGAGCGCGAGGGCGAGATCCTGCTCGAAGTCTCGGACGCCGTCCGCGAGAGCCTGATCGAGTCGATGGAGCGCACCGAACTGGTCGCCGCCGCCGAGACGCTCGATGCCGACGAACTCGCCGACCTCGCGCCCGACCTGCCGCAGGGCGTCATCGACGACGTCTTCCGCGGCCTGTCGATCGAGGAGCGCGAACAGCTGCGCGCGGCGATGTCCTACCCCGAGGACTCGGTCGGCTCAATCATGGACTTCGACATGGTCACCGTGCGCGAGGACGTCACGCTCGAAGTCGTGCTCCGCTACCTGCGCCGCTTTGACGAACTGCCCGACCACACCGACCAGTTGTTCGTCGTCGATCGCAACGAATACCTGAAGGGCGTGCTGCCGCTCAACGTACTGCTGGTCAATGATGTCGAAGTCGAGGTCGGGGCGCTGATGCAGACCGATTTCGTCGAACTGGAGCCGGATGATCTGGCCGAGGAAGCGGCCAAGGCCTTCGAGCGCTACGACCTGGTGTCGGCGCCGGTGGTCGATCCGGAAGGCAAGCTGGTCGGCCGCGTGACGGTGAACGAGGTCGTCGACTACATCCGCGAAGAAGCGGAGCACGAG
>DASUZG010000242.1:0-2836 GCA_036376995.1 Azonexus sp.
TGCATGTCGCCGATGGCGGCGACCAGCGAACTGGCGGCGGCCCGGCCGCTGTCGAGCTGCTCGGTCAAGTCGCCGGCGGCGACGCGGCGGGTGGCCTCGACCACCGGTTCCAGCTCGCCGCCCAAGCGGCCGAGGATGCGCCGGCCGACCGCGGCGGCCAGCGCCAGGAACAGCGCCGAACCGGCGAGACCGACGGACAGCACCAGCAGGGCGTTCTCGGTGAAGCGCCGGCCGGCGACCGTGGACGCCGTGGCGACGCCCTCGGTGCTGGAGCGGCTGATGGCGGCGAAGGTCTCGGCCAGTGCGCCGACCAGCGGCGTGTCGGCATCGCGCAGGGCGGCATCGACCATCAGTGTGTATTTCGGCATGCCCGGCTCGTTCTCGGCCAGCACCTGATCGTAGAGCTGGTTGAGTTCGGCGGCCAGCGGCCGGATGCGGGCGATGCCGTCGCCGGCATCGAGGCCGCCGCCGCGGTGGAGGGTTTCGAGCGCATCGATCTCCTGCCAGAAGGCGCTGCGCCCGGCGGCGAATTCGGCCTGGCCTTTCTCGAATTCAGTGGCCATGTAATTGCGCAGCAGCATCGCGTTGAGGCCGCGCTGCTGCGTCTGGAAGGCGCTTTGCGCGGCGCTCAGGCGGGCCAGCGCGGCGGTCGCCCGGCCGACGTGGTCGGAGACGGTGCGGACGTCGTCGCGGAAAGCCTGCAGGCAGAGCAGGGCGGTCAGCAGCAGCACCAGACCCAGGGCGCTGCCGACGCCGACCATGGCCAGCAGGCCGCCGCGGATCGAAAGCGAAGCGAGAAGACGCATGATGAAAATACCCGAAGTGACAAAAGTGCAATCACTTTAGGGGCCGATTGTTACCGCCAATTGACGGCCGAAAAGCCCGAATGCCTGCGCTGACGGGACGAATCGCCATTGTTACAGCCTGTCATCCGGCTGTAACAATGGCTGGCTAAGCTGCTCCCCGTTACCTCTTTCACCCACGCAGGAGTAAGTCAATGTTCAAGCAATCCCCGCTCGTCTCCGCGCTCGCCGTGGCCGGCTTCGCCCTGTTCGGCAGCGCCGCTGCCCATGCCCAGATCGTCAAGATCGACGGTTCCTCGACGGTGTATCCGATTACCGAAGCCGTGGCCGAGGATTTCCAGAAGGCCAAGAAGAACGCCGTCAAGGTGACGGTCGGCATTTCCGGCACCGGCGGCGGCTTCAAGAAGTTCTGCCGCGACGAGACCGACATCTCCAACGCCTCGCGCCCGATCACCGCCAAGGAAATGGAAGACTGCAAGGCCGCCGGCGTCCAGTACGTCGAAATGCCGGTCGCCTACGACGCGCTGACCGTCGTCATCAATCCGAAGAACAGCTTCTTGAAGCAGGCCACCGTCGAGGAACTGAAGACGCTGTGGGAGCCGGGTGCCCAGGGCAAGGTCACCAAGTGGAACCAGGTCAATCCGGCCTGGCCCGACGCGCCGGTCAAGCTGTTCGGCGCCGGCGCCGATTCCGGCACCTTCGAGTACTTCACCGAAGCCATCGTCGGCAAGGCCAAGTCCTCGCGCGGCGACTACACCGCCTCCGAAGACGACAACGTGCTGGTCCAGGGCGTCTCGCGCGACGTCAATGCCATCGGCTACTTCGGCTACGCCTATTACGCCGAGAACATGAGCCGCCTGAAGGGCCTGCCGATCGTCAATCCGAAGACCGGCAAGGCGGTCGAGCCGTCCGGCGCCAACGTCGAGAACGGTACTTACGTGCCGCTGTCGCGCCCGATCTTCGTCTATGTGAAGCTGAAGTCGCTGGAGAAGCCGGAAGTGCGCGACTTCGTCGAGTTCTACATGAAGAACGCCGACAAGCTGGTGCGTGAAGTGAAGTACGTGCCGCTGCCCAAGGCCATCTACGAAGGCAACATCAAGCACGCCAAGGACAAGAAGGTCGGCAGCGTGTTCGGCGGCAAGAATGAAGTCGGCATCACCGTCGACGAGATCATGAAGCGCGAAGCGAAGATGTAAGCTGTCAGGCCGCTCCAATCACGGAGCGGCCCCTTGCCCGAGGGGAATCTTCAAGTGAATCACGCCATGTCCGCCAACCCTGCTTCCGAGCCGCACCAAGTCAGCGACCGTCTGGCCAAGAACGTCACCCGCCATATCAGCGAGCGCCTGATCGAGCTGCTGCTGTTCGCGGCCGCTGCCGTCTCGGTTCTGACCACGGTCGGCATCGTCTATGTGCTGGTCTCCGAGTCCATCCACTTCTTCCAGAACGTCAGCATCGTCGACTTCCTGACCGATACCCAGTGGACGCCGCTGTTCGACGATGCCCACTACGGCATCATGGTGCTGATTTCCGGCACCCTGGTTTCCTCCGGCGTGGCGCTGCTGGTCGCCATCCCGATGGGCACCATCATCGCCATCTACCTGTCCGAATTCGCCAACGCCAAGGTCCGCGAAGTGGCCAAGCCGGTGCTCGAACTGCTCGGCGGCATCCCGACCATCGTCTTCGGCTATTTCGCCCTGCTGATCGTCACCCCGCTGCTGCAGAAGGTGCTGCCGGACCTGCCCGGCTTCTCGCTGCTCTCCGCCGGCCTGGTGATGGGCGTGATGATCGTCCCCTACATCGCCTCGCTGTCCGAGGACGCCATGCGCGCCGTGCCGATGAGCATGCGCGAAGGCTCCTACGCGATGGGCGCGACCAAGCTGCACACCGCCATCCATGTCGTCGTCCCGGCTGCCGTCTCCGGCCTGGCTGCTTCCTACTTCCTGGGCATCTCGCGCGCCGTCGGCGAGACGATGATCCTGGCCGTGGCCGCCGGCATGCAGCCGAACCTGACCTGGAACCCGATGGAGCCGGCC
>DASUZG010000243.1:0-5229 GCA_036376995.1 Azonexus sp.
GTCCGCCAGTTGCCGGGCGTGCTCGGAGATGCCGCTTCGGCGGTGGAAGATTCGTTTGTCGGTGGTCTGCTGGATTGTCCGCACTACACCCGGCCCGAGGTCTATGCAGGCCAGGCGGTGCCGGAAGTGCTGCTGTCCGGGGATCACAAAAAAATTCGTCGCTGGCGGCTCAAGCAGTCGCTGGCGCGAACCCGGAAGCGCCGCCCGGATTTGCTGGCGCACCGCAGTCTGACTGCGGAGGAAACGCAACTCCTCACGGAAATTTCCGGAGCGGAGCAATGCGGTGAGTAATGTTTTACAAGAAGGATCTCACATGAACCTGATTCAACAGCTGGAACAAGAAGAAATCGCCCGCCTGGGCAAGACCATTCCCGACTTCGCGCCGGGCGACACCGTCGTCGTCCAAGTGAAGGTCAAGGAAGGCAACCGCGAGCGTCTGCAGGCCTATGAAGGCGTCGTCATCGCCAAGCGCAACCGTGGCCTGAACTCCGGCTTCACCGTGCGTAAGATCTCGTCCGGCGAAGGCGTCGAGCGTACTTTCCAGACCTATTCCCCGCTGGTCGCTTCGATCGAAGTCAAGCGCCGTGGTGATGTGCGTCGCGCCAAGCTGTACTACCTGCGCGACCGTTCCGGCAAGTCCGCCCGTATCAAGGAAAAGCTGCCGGCCAAGAAGGCCGCCGCCGAGTAATCGGTCGGTTACGCAGCATGCAAACGGGGCGCCGCGGCGCCCCGTTTTTTTTGCCTGTCTTGTCTAGGCAGAAGGAGCGACCGGATGTGCGCCGGTCGCCGGCGGGACGGTCAGCCGACCGTCTTGTCCTTTTCGATCAGCGCGTAGGCCGAGTGATTGTGGATCGATTCGAAGTTTTCCGACTCGATCACATAGGCATCGATGCGCTTTTCGGCATTGAGGCGGGCGGCGACGTCGCGGACCATATCTTCGACGAACTTGGGGTTGTCGTAGGCGCGTTCGGTGACGTGCTTCTCGTCCGGGCGCTTCAACAGGCCGTACAGCTCGCAGGAGGCTTCCTGCTCGACCAGCTGGACGAGTTCCTCGATCCAGACGAAGTCGTTGGTGCGGGCGGTGACGGTGACGTGCGAGCGCTGGTTGTGGGCGCCGCGCTCGGAGATTTTCTTGGAGCACGGGCACAGGCTGGTTACCGGCACGACGACTCGCACCGAGGTGCTGATCTTGCCGTGGCAGATGTCGCCGATGAAGGTGACGTCGTAATCCATCAGGCTCTGTACGCCGGAAACCGGCGCCGTCTTGTTGATGAAGTACGGAAAACTCATCTCGATGTGGCCGGTTTCGGCTTCGAGCTTGACCACCATGTCGTGCAGCATGGACGGGAAGTTCTCGACCGAAATCTCCCGCTCGTGGCTGTTCAGGATCTCCACGAAGCGCGACATGTGGGTGCCCTTGAAGTTATGCGGCAGACCGACGTACATGTTGAACACGGCAATCGTATGCTGGATGCCTTCGGACTTGTCCTGGACCCTGATCGGGTGGCGGATCGACTTGATGCCGACCTTGTTGATGGCGATCTGGCGCGTGTCGGCCGAATTCTGGACGTCGGGAATGGCTGGGCTGGGGCTGTTCATGGGCTGTTCTGGGAAACTACTTATTGTTGATTAGTGCGATGGCGTACGGCGCGCACAATGCCGTCTTGGTCCAGACCGAGTTCAGCGAGCAACTGGCCTTGTTCGCCGTGGTCGATGAAGCGGTCGGGCAGGCCGAGACGCAACACCGGCACGCAAATTCCGCGTTCGGCGAGAACCCGTTCGATTTCCGAGCCTGCTCCTCCGATCACGGCATTCTCTTCGATACTCACCAGCAGCGAATGGTTCCCGGCCAGTTCGACAATCAGCTCGACATCGAGCGGCTTGACAAAGCGCATGTTGGCCACCGTGGCGTCCAGTTCCTCGCCGGCAACCAGTGCCGCTGGTACCAGGCTGCCGAAGGCGAGCAGGGCGACGCTCTGGCCGCGGCGGCGGATTTCACCCTTGCCGACGGGTAGCGTCTCGAGATCCATGCCGGGCAGGGCGCCGCTGCCGCCACCGCGCGGATAGCGGACCAGCGACGGGCCGTTGTGAGCGAAGGCAGTCGACAGCATGCGCCGGCATTCGGCTTCGTCGGCCGGGGTCATTACCAGCATGTTGGGGATGCACGTGGCGAACGAGAGGTCGAAGGTGCCGTGGTGGGTCGGACCGTCGGCACCGACCAGGCCGCCGCGGTCTACGGCGAAGACGACCGGCAGGTTCTGCAGCGCCACGTCGTGGATCAGTTGGTCGTAGGCACGCTGCAGGAAAGTCGAATAAATGGCGACAACCGGCTTCAGGCCTTCGCAGGCCAAGCCGGCAGCAAACGTCACGGCATGTTGTTCAGCGATGCCGACATCGTAGTAGCGGTCGGGGTGCTCGCAGGCGAAGCGGACCATGCCGGAGCCTTCGCGCATGGCCGGGGTGATGCCGACCAGGCGGCTGTCGGCCTGGGCCTGGTCGCACAGCCAGTCGCCGAAGACCTGGGTGTAGGTCAGCTTGCCGCCACCCTTGCCGGCGGTGATGCCTTCGGTGGCGGCGAACTTGCCGACGCCGTGGTAGAGGATCGGGTCCGACTCGGCCAGCTTGTAACCCTGGCCCTTCTTGGTGATCACGTGCAGGAACTTCGGGCCCTTCAACTTCTTCAGATTTTCCAGCGTCGGGATCAGGGCGTCGAGGTCGTGGCCGTCGATCGGGCCGTAATAGTGAAAGCCGAATTCCTCGAACAACGTGCCCGGGGCGATCATGCCCTTGACGTGTTCCTCGGCGCGTCGCGCCAGTTCGAGCAGCGGGGGGGCGAAGCCGAGCATGTGGCGACCGGCCTCGCGGGCGGCGTTGTAGGTCTTGCCCGACATCAGGCGGGTCAGGATCTTGTTCAGCGCGCCGACCGGCGGCGAGATCGACATCTCGTTGTCGTTGAGGATGACCAGCATGTCGCTGTCGGCGACACCGGCGTTGTTCAACGCTTCGAAGGCCATGCCGGCCGACATCGCGCCGTCGCCGATGACGGCGACGACCTTGCGCTCCTCGCCCTTGAGCTTGGCGGCCAGGGCCATGCCGAGCGCCGCCGAGATCGAGGTCGACGAGTGGCCGACGCCGAAAGTGTCGTACTCGCTTTCGCAGCGCTTCGGGAAGCCGGCGACGCCGCCGCGCATGCGCAGGCGCTTCATGCCCTCGCGCCGGCCGGTCAGGATCTTGTGCGGATAGCACTGGTGGCCGACGTCCCACACCAGTCGGTCGGCCGGGGTGTCATAGACGGCATGCAGGGCGATGGTCAGCTCGACGGTGCCGAGATTGGACGACAGGTGGCCGCCGGTCTGCGACACCGATTCGATCAGGAAGGCGCGCAGTTCGGCGGCCAGTTGCGCCAGCTGCTTGCGCTCCAGGGCGCGCAGGTCGGCCGGGCTGTTGATGGTTTCGAGCAGGGCGTAGGAGGGTGCGGCAGTCATTGTTGTAATCAGAATTGCCGGTGGCAGATGAAGTCGGCCAGCTGGGTCAGGCGGTTAGCCCGCTCGCCGAACACGGAGAGCGCTGCCAGCGCGTCGGCACGCAGTTCCTCGGCGTAGCTGCGGGCGCCCTCGAGGCCGAGCAGGGCGACATAGGTCGGCTTGTCGGCGGCTTCGTCCTTGCCGGCGGTCTTGCCGAGCGTGGCGGTGCTGGCGGTGCAGTCGAGAATGTCGTCGACGACCTGGAATAGCAGGCCCGCGCGCTTGGCGAAGCGATCGAGCTGGCTGCGCTGCTCGGTGGTCAGCGGCTGGCCGGCCAGGGCCCCGAGCAGCACCGCGGCGCGGATCAGGGCGCCGGTCTTCAGCGCGTGCATCAGTTCGAGTTCGGGCTGCTCCAGCGGTTTGCCGACCGAGGCGAGGTCGATCGCCTGGCCGCCGGCCATGCCGCGCGAACCGCTGGCATGGGCGAGCAGGGCGACCATTTCGAGCTGCCGGGCCGGGTCGCCCAGCTGCGGGCCGGCCAGCACCTCGAAGGCCAGGGTCTGCAGGCTGTCGCCGACCAACAGCGCGGTCGGCTCGTCGAATTCGATATGGCAGGTCGGCCGGCCGCGGCGCAGCACGTCGTCGTCCATGCACGGGAGGTCGTCATGGACCAGCGAATAGGCGTGGATCAGCTCGACGGCGCAGGCGACGATGTCCAGCTGCTCGGGGGCGGCGCCGGTCAGTTCGCCGGCGGCGAAGGCGAGCAGCGGACGGACGCGCTTGCCGCCGCCCAGCGTGGCGTAGCGCATGGCCTCATGCAGGCGATGCGGAATGCAGTCGGCGCCCGGCAGGTGGCGGGCGAGGGCGGCTTCGGCACGGGCCTGGACGGCGCCCATCCACTCGGCGAACGGTACAGTGCTCACTGGCCCTCCAGCGTGTTGCGGTCGATTTCCCGGAATTCGCCATTTTCGAAAACGCGGATCTGTTCCTCGGCGTCGGCCAGTTGGGCCTGGCAATGCTTCATCAGTTCCATGCCGCGGCGATAGGCGGCGATCGAGGCTTCGAGTTCGAGCTGGCCGCCTTCCATGCTGGCGACGATGGCTTCCAGCTCGGCCAGCGCCGCTTCAAACTTCAGGTCGGCGATCGGGGTCTGATCCATGGCGTCGGGGTCTGGGGAAACACGCGAAAATACTCCATCCCGGGTCGCCCGGTCAAATCTCGGGGTAAAATTGCATTTTTGAATTGGCTGGAGGCTTGGCATGTCCGACATGGCGACGTTGTCCCGGTTGACGCCCGCAGTTTCGCAACTGCCGGTGGACTGGTACTTCGATGAACGGATCTACGCACTGGAGAAGAAGCTGATCTTCGATGCCGGGCCCGGCTACGTCGGTCACCAATTGATGGTGCCGGAAGGCGGCGACTATCGCTCGCTGGAATGGAAGGACCATGGCCAGATGCTGCTCAACGGCGGCGACGTCGGTCCCAATGCCGGCATCTGGCAGATGTCCAACGTTTGCCGCCACCGCCAGGCGATCATGCTGCAGGGTAGCGGCAAGCTCGAGGGGCCGGTGGTCTGCCCGATCCATCGCTGGACCTACGACCAGGGCGGCCAGCTGATCGGCGCCCCGCATTTTCCGCAGAATCCCTGCCTGAATCTCGACAAGGCCAGACTGGAGAACTGGAACGGCCTGCTGTTCAAGGGTCCGCGCTCGGCGAATGTCGACTTGGGCGGCATGACCGTCGCCCGCGACCTCGATTTCTCCGG
>DASUZG010000244.1:0-2178 GCA_036376995.1 Azonexus sp.
CAGCGGCCGACCGTCGTCACGCGCTGAGCCGGCGCCGGGGTTTGACCAGGATCAATGGCCCCCGGACCGGGCTGGCTATACTGCCTTGCTCGACATTCCGGACGCTCCCATGAGTCAGCTGCCCGACCTCATCTGCCCCGCCGGCAGCCTGCCGGCACTCAAGGCTGCCGTGGATAACGGTGCCGATGCCGTCTATCTCGGCTACAAGAACGATACCAACGCGCGCAATTTCGCCGGCCTCAATTTCGACGCCAAGACCATGGCCGACGGCATCCGCTACGCCCACGGCAAGGGCCGCGAAGTGCTGCTGGCGATCAACACCTTCGCCCAGGCCGGGCGCGCCGCTGACTGGCAGAAGGCGGTCGATGCCGCCGTCGACCAGGGCGTGGACGCCATCATCCTGGCTGACGTCGGGCTCTTGGACTACGCCCGCAACCGCCATCCGCAGCAGCGCCTGCACCTGTCGGTGCAGGGTTCGGCCACCAGCTACGAGGCGATCAATTTCTGCCAGCGCGAATTCGGCGTGCGCCGCGCGGTCCTGCCGCGGGTGCTGACGCTGGCCCAGGTCGAGCACGTCATCAAGAACACCACGGTCGAGATCGAAGTGTTCGGCTTCGGCAGCCTGTGCGTGATGAACGAGGGCCGCTGCTGGCTGTCGTCGTATGCCTGCGGCGAGTCGCCCAACACCGTCGGTGCCTGCTCGCCGGCCAAGTACGTCAAGTGGGACAAGCAGCCGGGGCGCATGGACACGCGCCTGAACGGCATCCTGATCGACCGCTTCGGCGACGACGAGCCGGCCGGCTACCCGACGCTGTGCAAGGGCCGCTTCGAAGTCCAGGGCGAGACCTATTACGCGCTGGAGGAACCGACCAGCCTCAACGTGCTGCCGATCCTGCCTGACATCATCAAGATCGGCGTGCGGGCGATCAAGGTCGAAGGCCGCCAGCGCAGCCCGGCCTACGTGACGCAAGTGACGCGCACCCTGCGCGCCGCCCTCGACGCGCTCAAGGACGGCAGCGAACGCTACCACGTCAAACCGGCCTGGCAGGCCGAACTGGCCAAGGTCTCCGAAGGCAGCCAGGCGACGCTGGGCGCCTACAACCGGCCGTGGCGCTGAAGGACACGCAATGAAACTCTCGTTAGGCCCCCTGCTCTATTTCTGGCCCAAGGCCGAAGTCATGGAGTTCTACGCCGAGATGGCGCAGAACCCGGCGCTCGACATCATCTACGTCGGCGAAGTCGTCTGCTCGCGCCGCCAGCAGTTGCGCACCGCCGACTGGATCGGCTTGGCGCGCGACCTGACCGATGCCGGCAAAGAAGTCGTCGTCTCGGCCCAGGCCCTACTCGAATCGGAAAGCGACCTCAAAGCGCTGCGGCGCCTGATCGACGAAGCCGGCTGCAAGGTCGAAGCCAACGATCTCGGCGCCGTCAACCTGATGCACGGCCAGCCCTTCGTCGCCGGCCCGCATATCAACATCTACAACGAGGCGACGCTGGCCACCTTCGCCCGCTACGGCATGCAGCGCTGGGTGCCGCCGCTGGAAGCGCCGCGCACGCTGGTCGACACGCTGCACCGGAGCCGCCCGGCCGGCGTCGAGACCGAAGTCTTCGCCTTCGGCAAGATCGCGCTGGCCTTCTCGGCGCGCTGCTTCACCGCCCGCCATTACGACCTGAACAAGGACGACTGCCAGTTCAAGTGCCTCGACCACAGCGAAGGGTTGACGCTGAAGACGCGCGAAGGTCAGGATTTCCTGACCATCAACGGCATCCAGACGATGTCGGCGCAGAGCTACAACCTGCTGCACGAAATTCCCGACATGCTGAGCATGGGCATCGACATCGTCCGCCTCAGCCCGCAGCAGCAACACATGCCGGCGATCATCGCCGCCTTCGACGCCGCCCGCCGCGGCGAAGCGGTGACGGCCAACACCACCGGCTGGAACGCCAGCGGCCTGGTGGACGGCTACTGGTTCGGCGATGCCGGCATCGTCCAGCGCCACACGCAAGCCCTCGCCCATCTGGGCGCCTGACCCGGGAGCCTGACCATGAACGCCAACTTCACCATTCCCAAGTTCCGCCTGCCGGATTTCGTTGCCGCCATCGGCCACAAGCTGCCGCAGTGGCCGCATGCCCTGGCATTGGTCGCCGGCCTCAACACGGCGCTGAAGATGAAGCTGC
>DASUZG010000245.1:0-3074 GCA_036376995.1 Azonexus sp.
AGGCGATGTAGCGTCCGAGCGCCTCGGCGACGTTGCCGGTGCGCTCCGCCGCCTTGATCGTCGCCACATAGAGCGGCGAGAAATGCTGCGGCAGCGCGCCCACCGCCTGCGAAAACGGCTCACCGCGATGGATGGCGGCGATGATCGCCGCGAGCACCTCGGAAGGTTCTTTCTCGGCGAGGGTCTGCAGCGCTTCCACGAGATTCAGACCCGCCTCGAGGAGCGAAAGCAGCTCCATCGAGAAGAGCGTGGTCGGGAACTTGCTCTTGCGCTGGGGCAACGCAAGGCGAATGCTCTTGCACTCCAACGAGATCAGATGCAGACCGCGGACGCGCACCTGGTCGGCGGCGAGCGTTTCGCTTGCCGCCTCCAGGGTGAGCGCGACCACCTGCTGCCGCGGGTCGACCGCGAGAACGTTGAACCGCATGGCGGGTTTCTTACTTGTTCAGTGAGACTTCGGGTCCCGCGATGCCGACGTCGGCGTCCTCGCCGGTACCGCCCGCCTTGCCGTCGCGCCCGTAGGAGAAGACGTCGTATTCCCCGGCGTGGCCGGGCACGCGGTACACGTACGCCCGGCCCCACGGGTCGTTCGGCAACGTCTTCTTCAGGTACGGCTGGACCGCCACGAGCCCTTCCTCCGCGGTCGGGTAGCGACGGTGTTCCAGCCGGTACTGGTCGAGGGCCTTCTCGAGGGCATCGATCTGCGCCCGCGCTACCTGGGTCTCGGACTTCCCGACCTGCGAGAAGTAGCGCGGGGCGACGTAGCCGGCGAGCAGGCCGATGATCACGATCACGACCAGCAGCTCGAGCAGCGTGAAGCCGATCTCTTTGGACTTGGACATGCTCCCTCCCTTTATTGCGACGCGCAGACGATGGTCGAGCACACGCCGCCCGAGGAGCCGGTGCCGCCGCCGGTGCTGTCGGAACCGCCACCGCCACCGGTGAAGCCCGTGCCGCTCACGCCGAGCTGCATGGCCGGCTTGCCTGCTTCGTGGGCGCCCATGTCAGGAGCGGCGCCGTTGAAGCCGTCGTTGAAGTTCGGAATGCGCTGGCCACGGTCGAATCCGGGGCTGTTGGGAGCAAGCTGGTAGTTCCCGCCCGCTTCGCTCTGCCAGCCGTGGCCCGCTGCGTAGATCGGCGTGCCGATCACGCGGTTCGGCTCGGCGCCGGAGTACGCCTGAATGCCGCCGTTCGTCATGTCGTAATCCAGGTCGTTGCCGGTCTCCACGTTGTAGATCGCGTTCCAGTGGCTCTTCCAGATATGAAAGATGTTGTTGCGCGACACGGTGTCTTTCAGCATCTGGCCGTTGCCCGGACCGGCGAGGCTGGATCCGGCGCCGAGCGGGTAGCTCGAGCCGGCCGGCGGCGGCGCCTGCAGCGACGTGTTATGGAACACGTAGCGCCGGCCACCCTCGTAGCCGGACGCCGAGCCCGACTTGTAGGTGTACAGGCGCGAGTCGCCGTCGAACGTGCTCATCGACTTGTTGCGGCTGCGGTTCTGAACGTTGCGGAAGATGTACACCGGACCCCGGCTGGTGGAGGTGGTGGCCACGCCCGTGGCGGTCTGGTCCATGTAATTGCCCCAGATGCGCACGTTCATGTTCGAGCCTTCGGCTTCGATCGCGTCATCCCAGGCGTGCATCAGGATGTTCCCGTAGATGTCGCTGTCGGAAGTCGGCATGCCGAACATCGAGAAGTTGGTGCCGCCGCCGTACACGTCCATGAAGTACCGGCCGGTCGAGCTGTACGCCTCGTTGAAGCGGAACACGTGGTTGCCGCCGCAGTTCTTGAAGAGCGTCGCATTCGGGCCATACGGGTGACCGTCGGACCAGCTGTTCGAGCCATAGCGCGGATGGTGAATCTTGTTTCTCTGGATGATCGTGCGCTCGAGCCAGGGCGTGGAGCCGGAGCCGCAGCGCGCCGCGATTCCGGAGTCGCCGTTCTCGCCGATCTTCCAGCCGTCGCTCGAAATCAAGCCGTTCGGGTGCGGACGCCCCCAGTTGCTGATGTCGTTCCCTTCGATCACCACGTCTTTCGCGCCCTGCACGAGCAAGATGCCGTCCTGGCGCGCGTTCTTCAGCGTGAAGCCGCGCACGATGACGTAAGGCGCCGCGATGCGAATGTTGTAGGCGTGGTTGTTCGCCACGTCGATGGTGCCGCCGGTGTACAGGATGTAACCGTTGGCCGTGCCGCCCTGGGTAATCTCGAGCGGAGTCGAGCGATCGCCGACGTTGATCGTCTGCGCGATCGGGAAGTTCTCCGACCAGGTCTTGGTGTTGACGCCGGCTTTCGGCTGCTGCCCCGGAAGCCCCATCTCGACCACGTAGTCGGTGCCCGGCTGCAGATGCACGATGCTGCCGCGGCACTCGGCGTCGCGCGAGTCGTACCACAGGTTCAGGCCTTCCTTCCACGTGGACTCGGACTTCTTGCGATAGCGCACGGTGCAGCCCGCGGAGCCCGGATTGGTGCCGGGCTTCCAGTACATGCCGAGCGACTCGAACGTCGCCACGGCCCGTGCGTTGGTCGACGGCAGGCTGGTGCCCGTGCCGCCGGTCGTGTCGGTCCCGCCGGTGCTGCCGCCGGTGCTGCCGCCGGTGCTGCCGGATGTCGTGTTTTGGACGGTGATGGTGCGCGCCACGTCCCTGCTAAGACCTTTCGTGTCTGTCGCGCGCGCCGTCAACGTATAGCTGCCGTTCGCGATGCCGGTCAGGTTCATGGTGCCGCTATACGGCGCCGTGGTCTTGGACGCGACGACCTTGGTGCCGATCAATATCTCCACTTTGGCGACGCCGTCGGAATCCGAAGCAGTGGCCGCGTAGCCCGCGTTCGTGCTGGAGATCGTTGAGTTCGCGGCCGGCGAGGTGAGGCTGAGCGTCGGCGCCGTGTTGGTCGGCGTGCTCGGCGTGCTCGTTGTGCCGTTCTGCACGTTGATGGAAATTTGCGTCGTGCCGCTCGCGCCGGCGCTATCCCAGGCCGTCGCTTTCAGTATGTGCGTGCCGTTCGAAAGCGTGCGCGTATCGAGCGAGCAGTTGTACGGCGAGCTGTAGTCGGTGTTGAGCGTCGTGCTATCGACG
>DASUZG010000246.1:0-2636 GCA_036376995.1 Azonexus sp.
CGAGATCGCGCTGAAGATGAGCTTTCACTACTGGCGCAACGTCAGCCGCCCGGAGAAGGCGGAATTCCTGTGCCTGGCCGGCAGCTACCACGGCGAGACGGTCGGCGCCCTGGCGGTCACCGACGTCGCCATCTTCAAGGACGCCTACGCACCGCTGGTGCGCGCTGCCGCCCACGTGCTGCCGTCGCCCGATTTCCGCCAGGGCGAAGCCGGCGAGACGCCGGCCGACGTCGCCCGGCGTGCCGCCACGGCGCTGGAAAGTTATCTTGAGCAGCACGGCGAACGCATCGCCGCGCTGATCGTCGAGCCGCTGGTCCAGGGCGCCGCCGGCATGGCCATGTACGACCCGGAATACCTGCGCCTCGCCCGCACACTGTGCGACCAGTACGAAGTACACCTGATCTGCGACGAGATCGCCGTCGGCTGCGGCCGCACCGGCACGTTCTTCGCCCACGAGCAGGCGGCGAATGATGGCACCCCGATTCGCCCCGACCTGATGTGCCTCTCCAAAGGCATTTCCGGCGGCTACCTGCCGCTCTCCATCGTGCTCTGCAGCGACACGATCTACGCCGCCTTCCTCGACGACTCTGTGGCCCGCGCCTTCCTGCACTCGCATTCCTACACCGGCAATGCGCTGGCCTGCCGGGCAGCACTGGCCACCCTCGACATCTTCGAGCAGGACGACGTGCTCGCCGCCAACCGCGGCAAGGCCCGGCAGATCGCCGAGGCCCTCGCGCCGCTCGCCGAGCATCCGCAAGTGCGCCACCTGCGCCAGCGCGGCATGATCGCAGCCTTCGACGTCGTCACCGACGACCCGCACTTCTCGCGGCGCTTCTACCGCGCGGCGCTGGAGAACGAAGCGCTGCTGCGGCCGATCGGCAACACCGTCTATCTGATGCCGCCCTACATCGTCGACGCCGGGCAGATCGCCCATCTCGGCACGGCCACCGCGCGTGCGCTTGACAGTGCTCTGGCCTGAGCCGGCAAAGGAAACCCGCATGGCCCTCGCTGACCGACTGAACCAGGAACTGGCCGAGATCGCCGCCGCCGGCCTGACCCGCCGCCGCCGCGTGCTGGCCTCGCCCTGCGGCCGCAGCGCCGTCGTCGACGGCCGCGAACTGCTCAATTTCGCCAGCAACGACTATCTAGGCCTGGCCGGCGATGCCGAGCTGGCTGCCGCACTGGCCGATGGTGCCCGCCAGTGGGGCGCCGGCAGCGGCGCGTCGCACCTGGTCAGCGGCCACCTCGCCCCGCACGAGGCGCTGGAAACCGAACTCGCCGCCTTCACCGGTTTCGCCCGGGCGCTGACCTTCTCCACCGGCTACCTGGCCAACCTCGCCGTGACGCCGACGCTGGCCGGGCGCGGCGCCGCGGTGTTCGCCGACAAGCTGAACCACGCTTCGCTGATCGACGCCATGCAACTGGCCAAGGCCAATGGCGCCGACGTCCAGCGCTACCCGCACGCCGACCTGGCCGCGCTGGAGCGCCAGCTGGCCGCTAGCAGCGCGGCGACCAAGGTCATCGTCAGCGACACGGTGTTCAGCATGGACGGCGATCTTGCGCCGCTGCCGCAGCTGTTGCAGCTGGCCGAGCGCTTCGATGCCTGGCTGGTGCTCGACGATGCCCATGGCTTCGGCGTGCTGGGCGCGCAGGGGCGCGGCAGCCTGGCCCACTTCGGCCTGCCGGCCGCCGAGCGCCTCCTGCTGATGGGCACCCTGGGCAAGGCCGCCGGCGTCGGCGGCGCCTTCGTCGCCGGTTCGGCCACCGCCATCGAATACCTGCTGCAGAAGGGCCGCAGCTACATCTTCACCACCGCCGCGCCGCCGGCCGTCGCCTGCGCGCTGAGCCGCAGCCTGCAGACCATCGCCGCCGGCGACGACCTGCGCCAGCGCCTCTTCGCCAACATCGCCCGCCTGCGCGACGGCGCATCCGCCTTGCCCTGGCGCCTGCTGCCCTCGGCCACCGCCATCCAGCCGCTGATCGTCGGCGACAATGCCGCCGCCGTCGCCCTGTCCACGGCGCTGTGGGAACGCGGCCTGTGGGTGCCGGCGATCCGTCCGCCGACCGTGCCGGCCGGTACCGCCCGCCTGCGCCTGTCGATTTCCGCCGCCCACACGGCCGACGATATCGACCGGCTGCTCGCCGCCCTGCGCGAACTCGCATGAGCCCGCTGTTCATCCTGCCCGGCTGGGGGCTCGGCCGCGGCCCGCTGCAGGCGACCGCCGAGGCACTCGGCGGCACGCTGCTCGACCTGCCCGGCTACGGCGAGACGCCGGCCGAAAGTGACTTCGACACCGCCGTGACCCAGATCGCCGAGCGCCTGCCGCCCGGTGCAACGCTCGCCGGCTGGTCGCTCGGCGCCCTGCTGGCACTGGCTGTCGCCGCCCGCAACCCGGACAAGGTCGGCAAGCTGCTGCTGATCGCCGGCACGGCGTCCTTCACGCAGCGCAACGGCTGGCCGGACGCCATGCCGCCCGCCGTGCTCGACGATTTCACCGCCGCCGTCGCGGCCGATGCCGCACCGACCCTGCGCCAGTTCGTCGCCGGCTTCAATCGCGGCGATGCCCGTGCCCGGCCGGTGAGCGCCGAATTGCTGCGCCTGGCGTCGCCGCCTTCCGCCGCGGTGCTCGGCACCG
>DASUZG010000247.1:0-4861 GCA_036376995.1 Azonexus sp.
AGTGGATCGTGGTCTTCAACTCGGCGAAGACGTTGTCGCGCATCTCGTGGCAGCCGGTGCAGAAGGTCTCGGTATTGGTCGCCTCCATCGCCGTGTTGAAGGCGCCCCAGAAGACGATGCCGCCGATGAAGCCACCCAGAGTCAGAAAGCCGAGGCTGAAATGCAGGCTGGGCCGACGGATGATCCTCCAGTAGCGTTTCAGACGTTCGACAATCATGCTCGGCTCCCCGCTCTATTTCTTGACCGCCGGCGCGGCCGGCGCCTCGACGCCGCGAAAGCTGTTGCCCACCAGCGGCGCCACCGGGTCCTGGGCCACGTGGCACTGTTGGCAGAAGTAGCGCCGGGTCGAGATGCGGTCGAGCGTCTTGCCGCTCCGGTCGACGTAGTGGGTGGGGCTCACCGGCACGGCCTGCGAGAACGTGGTCTTCTCGCGGGCGTGGCAGTCCAGGCACTTGTTGAAGTCCTTGGTGACCTGGTAGCCGTCGACCCGGTGCGGAATGACCGGCGGCTGCAGGCTGTAGTTGCGCAGCGGCCGGTTGTCGTCGTTGACGGCGTTGCGCAGCAGCGGCGGCTTGGTCGCCTCGGGAATCGGCGTCTTGCCGCGCATCGGATCGGAGAACGGCGCCGCGCTCTGGGCGAAGGCCGAGGCGAGCGGCAGCAGCACCGCGAGCAGGAGGAGGGGAAGCTTCATCGCCGCGCTCTCCTCAGACCTTGGTGATCTTCACGGCGCACTTCTTGAAATCCGTCTGGAACGAGATCGGATCGGTCGCGTCGAGGGTCACCTTGTTGATCAGCTGGCTGGCGTCGAACCAGGGCACGAAGACGAGGCCGCGCGGCGGCTTGTTGCGGCCGCGGGTCTCGACCCGGGTGCGCATGCTGCCCCGGCGCGAGGCGATCTCCACCTCGACGCCGCGGCGCACCCCGAGCGCCGCCGCATCGTCGGGATGCATGTAGCAGACGGCGTTCGGCACCGCACGGTGCAGCTCCGGCACCCGGCGCGTCATCGAGCCCGAGTGCCAGTGCTCGAGCACCCGGCCGGTCGACAGCCAGAAGGGATAGTCCTTGTCCGGCTCTTCGGCGGCCGGCTCGTAGGGCAGCGCGTAGATCACCGCCTTGCCGTCGGGCATGCCGTAGAAGCGCACCCCCTCGCCGGCCTTCACGTAGGGATCGTAGCCTTCGCGGTAGCGCCAGCGGGTTTCCTTGCCGTCGACGACCGGCCAGCGCAGGCCGCGTTCGCGGTGATAGGTGTCGAAGGGCGCGAGGTCATGGCCGTGGCCGCGGCCGAAGCCGGCGTATTCCTCGAACAACCCCTTCTGCAGATAGAAGCCGAAGGCCCTGGCGTCGTCGTTGGCGTAACCCGGCTCCATCTGGGCGAGCGGATAGCGGTCCACCTGGCCGTTGCGGAACAGCACGTCGTACAGGGTCTTGCCGCGATAGCCGGCGCTCTTGTCGAGAAGCTCCTTCGGCCAGACGTCCTCCATCCTGAAGCGCTTGGAGAATTCCACCAGCTGCCACAGGTCGGAGCGCGCCTGCCCCGGCGCACTCACCAGCTGGTGCCAGAACTGGGTGCGGCGCTCGGCGTTGCCGTAGGCGCCCTCCTTCTCGACCCACATCGCGGTGGGCAGCACCAGGTCGGCGGCGAGCGCCGTGACGGTCGGATAGGCGTCGGAGACGACGATGAAATTGGCCGGGTTGCGGTAGCCCGGATAGGCTTCCTCGACGATATTGGGCGTCGCCTGCATGTTGTTGTTGCACATCACCCAGTAGGCGTTCAGCTTGCCGTCCTTCAGCATGCGGTTCTGCAGCACGGCATGAAAGCCCGGCTTGTCGGGAATGGTGCCGGGCGGCAGTTTCCAGATGCCTTCGGCCATTTCGCGGTGGCGCGGATTGGCGACCAGCATGTCGGCCGGCAAGCGGTGGGAAAAGGTGCCGACTTCGCGCGCCGTGCCGCAGGCCGACGGTTGCCCGGTCAGCGAGAAGGGGCTGTTGCCGGGCGTCGAAATCTTGCCGGTCAGCAGGTGCAGGTTGTACAAGAGATGGCTGCACCAGGTGCCGCGGGTGTGCTGGTTGAAGCCCATGGTGAAGAAGGACACCACCTTGACCTTGGGGTCGGCGTACAGCTGCGCCAGGCGTTCCAGCCGGTCCTTCGGCACCCGCGCCAGCTTGGCCGTGGTGTCGAGGTCGTACTGGCTGACGAAACGGGCGTACTCCTCGAAGGTGGCCGCCTTGCCGCCGCCGGCATCGGCTGCGAAACGGGCCTTTTTCTGCAGCGGGTGCTCCGGGCGCAGGCCGTAGCCGATGTCGGTGTTGCCGAGCATGAAGCGGGTGTGGCGATTGACGAAGTCGCGATTCACCCGGTTGTTGCTGATGATGTAGTGGGCGATGTAGTTGAGGATCGCCAGGTCGGTCTGCGGCCGGAAGGTCAGCGCCAGGTCGGCGAGCTCGTAGCAGCGGTGCTCGAACACCGACAGCACGGCCACGCGCACGTGCGGCGCCGACAGCCGGCGGTCGGTCAGCCGGGTCCACAGGATGGGATGCATTTCGGCCATGTTCGAGCCCCACAGCACGAAGGCGTCGGCGGCTTCGATGTCGTCGTAGCAGCCCATCGGCTCGTCCATGCCGAAAGTGCGCATGAAGCCGGTGACGGCCGAGGCCATGCAGTGCCGCGCATTGGGGTCGAGGTTGTTGGAGCGAAAGCCGGCCTTCATCAGCTTGCTCGCCGCGTAGCCTTCCCAGATGGTCCATTGGCCGGAGCCGAACATGCCGACGCTGGTCGGTCCCTTGTCGCGCAGGGCCTTCTTGAACTGTTCGGCCATCACCTCGAAGGCCTTGTCCCAGGAGACCGGCTGGAACTCGCCGTTCTTGTCGTAGCGGCCGTCGCGCATCCGCAGCAGCGGCTCGGTCAGGCGGTCGGCCCCGTACATGATCTTGGACAGGAAATAGCCTTTGACGCAGTTGATGCCGCGATTGACTTCGGCATTGATGTCGCCGTGCGTCGCCACCACCCGCCCGTCCTTGACGCCGACATTGACGCCGCAGCCGACGCCGCAGAAGCGGCACGGCGCCTTGTCCCACTTGAGCTGCGTGATGGCGGCGTCGGTGACGACGTTGGCGCCCAACGCCGCGCCCGGCAAGCCGGCGGCGGCGGCCGTCGCGGCGGCTGCCGACTGTTTGATGAAGTCACGTCGGGTCACATTCACGGGGGCATTCCTCCTGCATTGCACTGGCCGCTTCGGCGTGCTGATAGACGAGGGCGACGTCGACCACTCCCGGCACGCCGCGCATCCGGGCCAGCAACTCCATGATCTGGCCGGCGTCATCTCCTTCGCAGACCGCGACGAACTTGCCGGTCGCCGTGGCACCATGGATCTCGGTCCGCGGTAGCGCTGCCAGGCCGTCAGCCACCGCCGCCTCACAGCCCGGCCGCGCCTGAACGAGCACGCCGGCGATATGTACTTCGGCGTCCGTGGGCGACATGGCGGGCAGCGGCAGCATGGTCGTTGCGGCGCCCCTAGCCGGACGGCAGCTGCCCAGACAGCAACTGGTAGATCCACACGGCGAAGCCGTACCCGCCCACCGTCATCACCGCCAGCACCGGGGCGGTCACGATCGTCAGGAAGAGGAAAGTCCGCCATTCCTCCTGCTTCGTCGATGTGCTCGCTCGGTCTTCCATCGTGGCTCCTTCAACGCCCGGCGTGCACGGCGCGAAGCTCGAACGGCCGCGGCACGGGGTCCTCGCTCTGACCGGAGGCCCCCGGGCGAGTTCACCGCCATAGCCTGAATGGACTAGCGGCCGCCGCCCGCCGGAAGCGGCTCGCCGCTTTCGCGCGCCCCCGTATCGAGCGGCCCGTTGGGCTTACCGGGTGCGCCTCTGTTATAGTTCGCGCCGTGTTCCGACGTCGCGGCGCCCTGACCGGACACGACAACCCGTTTGCAATCCGCTGCTGCCGACCCCTGCCGATGCCTTCGTTGCGGTGGGCAGCCGCACCGAATTCCAGCGGCTCTCCTCCCAGGAGGGCCGCTTCGCTTTTGATCCCGGAAAACTGCCCATGTCGTTGACCGTAGACGACTTCGACTTCCCGCTGCCCCCCGAACTGATCGCCCAGCACCCGGCGCCCGAGCGCCGCGGCAGCCGCCTGCTGCATGTCGCAGGCGCCACCTACGTCGACCGCCGTTTCGCCGATCTGCCGGGCCTGCTGCAAGCCGGCGACCTCTTGGTGTTCAACGACACCCGCGTCATCAAGGCGCGTTTCTACGGCATCAAGGACACCGGCGGCCAGGTCGAGATCATGCTCGAGCGCATCGTCGATGCGACGCACGCGATCTGCCAGATCCGCGCCAGCAAGGCGCCCAAGCCCGGCTGCCGGCTGCGCTTGGCCGATGCCTTCACGGTCTGCATGACCGGCCGGGCCGGCGCCGACAACGATTTCTTCGCCCTCGAACTGACCGAGCCGGGCAACTTTTGGGAACTGGCCGAGCAGCACGGCAAGCTGCCGCTGCCGCCGTACATCGAGCACCCGGCCGAAGGCGCCGACGAGACGCGCTACCAGACGGTCTATGCCCGCGAACCGGGCGCCGTCGCGGCACCGACCGCCGGCCTGCATTTCGACGAGGCGATGCTCGACACCCTGAAGGCACAGGGCGTCAACACCGCTTTCGTCACGCTGCACGTCGGTGCCGGCACCTACCGGCCGGTGCGCGTCGAAAAGATCGCCGAGCACCGCATGCACAGCGAGCGCTACGAGATTCCCGCGGCGACGGTCGACGCCATCGCCGCCACCCGCGCCGTCGGCGGGCGTGTCATCGCGGTCGGCACCACCAGCCTGCGGGCGCTGGAATCGGCCGGCCAGCCGGACGGCAC
>DASUZG010000248.1:0-3377 GCA_036376995.1 Azonexus sp.
ATGAACGGCGAGGTCGATTCGATCAACTACGCCTTCATCGGCAAGCGCCGCGACGGCACCAGCTTCGACGTCGAAGTCTATGGCCGGTCGATGGAATACGAAGGCCGGCCGGCGGTGATCGGGGTCATCCTCGACGTCACCGAGCGCAAGCGGACCGAGGCCGAGCTCGACCAGTACCGGCACCACCTCGAGGAACTGGTCAAGGCCCGCACCGCCGACCTGTCGGTGGCCAAGGAAGCGGCCGAGGCGGCCAACCGCGCCAAGAGCACCTTCCTCGCCAACATGAGCCACGAACTGCGCACGCCGATGAACGCCATCATCGGCCTGGCCGGCATCCTCCAGCGCAACTCGGCCGACCCCGGCCAGCGCGACAAGCTGACCAAGATCGCCAACGCCGCCAACCACCTGCTGCGCCTGCTGAACGACGTGCTCGACCTGTCCAAGATCGATGCCGAACGCCTGACGCTGGAGCGCACGCCGTTCCGCCTCGGCGGCGTGATCGCCAATGTCGAAAGCCTGATGGCCGACCGCCTGGAAGCCAAACGCCTGCCGGTCCGGCGCGACATCGACCCGCGCCTGGACGAGCTCGAATTGCTCGGCGACCCGCTGCGCCTGCAGCAGGTCCTGCTCAACCTGCTGAGCAATGCGGTGAAATTCACCGAGCACGGGGAAATCGCCATCCGCGCCCGGATCGCCGCCGAGAGCGAGCGCGAGATCAGCATCGACCTGGCCGTGGCCGACAGCGGCATCGGCATGTCGCCCGAAGTGCAGCAACGCATCTTCCGCCCCTTCGAGCAGGCCGACAGTTCGACCACCCGCCAGCACGGCGGCACCGGCCTCGGCCTGGCCATCTGCGACCGCCTGGCGCGCCTGATGGGCAGCAGCATCGAGGTCAGCAGCGCCCCCGGCCACGGCAGCACCTTCCGTTTCACGTTGCGCCTGGAGAAGAATGCCGCCGATGCGCCGGCGACCTCGTCGCGCACGCTGAACGGCGCCGAAGCCGAGCAGCTGCTGCGCCGCCGCCACGGCGACAAGCGCCTGCTGCTGGCCGAGGACGACGCGATCAACCAGGACGTCGCCCGCGAACTGCTGCACGACCTGCTCGGGCTTGCCGTAGACGTCGCCCCGGACGGCGCCGAGGCCCTGGCCATGGCCGGCCGCACCGCCTACGACCTGATCCTGATGGACGTCCAGATGCCGAACCTGGACGGCCTCGCGGCAACGCGCGCCATCCGCCAGCTGCCGGCCCACGGCGCGACGCCGATCCTGGCGATGACCGCCAATGCCTTCGTCGACGATCGCCAGCGCTGCCTGGCGGCCGGCATGGACGATTTCATCGCCAAGCCGGTCGACCCCGACGCGCTGTTCGTCATCCTCGCACGCTGGCTGGAGCGGAGTCGCGCCTGAGCCGGCTCAGAGGGTGGCCAGGCTGACCTCGGCGACGCCGCCGATGGCCAGGAACTCGTCCTCGCCCTGCAGCACGCCGGCCAGCAGGCCGCAATAGAAGAGGATCTTCACCAGCGGCACCTCGACCGAGAGGATGTAGTCGCCGAATTCGCAGGCGCGTTCACGGCTGCAGGTGAAGGAATTGAGGTTGTTGAGCAGGATCACGTGGCGCCCGGCCGGCCCCTCGGCCAGCACCTCGTGGTCGCCCAGGCGGTTGATGCCGCGGTACAGCGTGACGTGCCGCGCCGCCGGATGGCGCCGGACCAGTTCGTACTGGCAATAGGTATAGACGAGATCGAGCTGCGCTTCCAGCGCATTGGTGCCGTACAACCCCTGGGCGCGCATTTCCAGGTAACGGCGGTAGGCCTCGGCCGACGGGTCGCGCAGCGGCTGGCCGTGCCAGCGCGGCGTCAGGCCGAAGCGCGACTCGACCCAGCCTTTGAGTACCGCCCCCTCGCGGCTGTCGGCATCGAAGCTCCAGCCGCGCAGGATCTTGCTGTAGTTGGCCCGGGTGCGCCCCTTCTTCTGCCCGGTGAAGCCCATCTGTTCCGGCCATTCGAGCTGGAAATGAACGGTCATGTAGTCGCGGAAGACTTCACCGCGTGCGGTTTCCGGGGCCGCCTCGAGGCGCCGGAAAAGGTCGCGGTGCAGTTCGGCGACGCCGTCGAGCAGCAGGGTCGAGGGATGGCGCTGGAAGGTCAGGCTGCCAAGCACCACGGCCGGCAGGTTGCAGCGATTGATCGGCAGGCGCGCCGCGCGCGGCAGCGATGCTTTGTGAGTTGCCGCGGCCGGAAGCCCGCGGCTGCCTCGCAACGAGTCAGAAAGGAGACTGTCGTCTCCTGAGCAGGATTTTGTCTCGCTTGTACTCGACGCGTTGTCGTCACCCCTACAAAGCGTAGGGGAATTGTCGGATGTCGGGGCCCCGACAAAAGTCCGCGAATTGTCGATTTTCATTGTGCTTTCAATCGCTTGCGGCCTGCCAGCCGACCTGGCACGCAACGTGCAGAAGGTGAGGTGCGACTCTCAATGATTCCTTCGCAAATCGACTGACAGACTAAGGAGATTACACCATGGCAAAACTGCGTCAATGCGCCATCTACGGCAAGGGCGGCATCGGCAAGTCGACCACCACCCAGAATCTGGTGGCGGCGCTGGCTGAATCCGGCAAGAAAGTAATGATCGTCGGCTGCGACCCGAAAGCCGACTCGACCCGCCTGATCCTGCACAGCAAGGCCCAGACCACCGTCATGCACCTGGCGGCCGAAGCCGGCTCCGTCGAAGACCTCGAACTCGAGGACGTCCTGTCCGTCGGTTTCGGCGGCATCAAGTGCGTCGAATCCGGTGGCCCGGAACCCGGCGTCGGCTGTGCCGGCCGCGGCGTCATCACCGCCATCAACTTCCTGGAAGAAGAAGGCGCCTATGACGAAGACCTCGACTTCGTGTTCTACGACGTGCTGGGCGACGTGGTCTGCGGCGGCTTCGCCATGCCGATCCGCGAGAACAAGGCGCAGGAAATCTACATCGTCTGCTCCGGCGAAATGATGGCCATGTACGCCGCCAACAACATCGCCAAGGGCATCGTCAAGTACGCCAACTCCGGCGGCGTGCGTCTGGCCGGCCTGATCTGCAACAGCCGCAAGACCGACCGCGAAGACGAGCTGATCATGGCCTTGGCCGCCAAGCTCGGCACCACGATGATCCACTTCGTGCCGCGCGACAACGTCGTCCAGCACGCCGAAATCCGCCGCATGACGGTCATCGAGTACGACCCGAGCGCCGGGCAGGCCGACGAGTACCGTCAGCTGGCCGCCAAGATCAACAACAACACCAACTTCGTGATCCCGACCCCGATCGAGATGGAAGAGCTGGAAGAGCTGCTGATGGAATTCGGCATCATGGAACAGGAAGACGAGTCCATCGTCGGCAAGACC
>DASUZG010000249.1:0-6069 GCA_036376995.1 Azonexus sp.
CGTGCCGAACGCCGTTATAAGCAGTTGATCGAAAAAGGTTTCTCTGCTAACCTTTCCGACCTTCTGCTTGATCTGCAGCAGCGCGATGCCCGCGATTCCGCGCGCAGCGTGGCGCCACTCAGGCAGGAGGCGGATGCCAAACTGCTCGACACCACCTCGTTGACCATCGAAGAAGCGGTCAGCCAAGTATTGCGGTGGGGCCGCGAAGCATCGCTGTAAGGCCCTGCCGGCCATCCGGTCGGCAGCATGTTCAACCCTAACCCGCTGTGGATTTCACGATTCGCGGCATGAAAGCTCTCTCCGTCAATGGAATCTTTTGCTCAACTATTTGAAGAATCCCTGGCTCGCCAGGAAATGCGTCAAGGCGAAGTCATCACCGCCGAGGTGGTGGCCATCGATCACAATTTCGTCGTGGTCAATGCCGGCCTGAAATCGGAATCCTATGTTCCGCTCGAAGAATTCCTGAACGATCAGGGTGAAGTTGAAGTCAAGGTCGGCGATTTCGTGCAAGTCGCCATCGAGATGCTGGAAGACGGCTACGGCGCCACGCGCCTCTCGCGCGACCGCGCCAAGCGCATCGCCGCCTGGAACTTCCTGGAACAAGCCCTGAACGACAACTCCCTGGTCACCGGTACCATCACCGGCAAGGTCAAGGGTGGTCTGACCGTCATGTCCAACGGCGTCCGTGCCTTCCTGCCGGGCTCCCTGGTCGACATGCGTCCGGTCAAGGACACCACGCCGTACGAAGGCAAGACCATGGAGTTCAAGGTCATCAAGCTCGACCGCAAGCGCAACAACGTGGTCATGTCCCGCCGTGCCGTGCTCGAAGCCACCGCTGACAAGGATCGCGAAAAGCTGCTCGAGAACCTCAAGGAAGGCACCGTCGTCAAGGGCATCGTCAAGAACATCACCGACTACGGCGCATTCGTCGACCTGGGCGGCATCGATGGCCTGCTGCACATCACCGACCTGGCCTGGCGCCGCGTCCGTCACCCGTCCGAAGTGCTGGCCGTGGGCGACGAAGTCACCGCCAAGATCCTCAAGTTCGACGCCGAGAAGAACCGCGTCTCCCTGGGCATGAAGCAGCTGGGCGACGATCCGTGGGTCGGCATCGCCCGCCGCTACCCGGCCGGCACCCGCCTGTTCGGCAAGGTCACCAACCTGACCGACTACGGTTCCTTCGTCGAGATCGAGCAAGGCATCGAAGGCCTGGTGCACGTCTCCGAAATGGACTGGACCAACAAGAACGTCCATCCGTCCAAGGTTGTCTCCCTGGGCGACGAAGTCGAAGTCATGATCCTCGAGATCGACGAAGAGCGTCGCCGCATCTCGCTGGGCATGAAGCAGTGCCTGCCGAATCCGTGGGACGACTTCGCGATGAACCACAAGAAGGGCGACAAGGTCCGTGGTGCCATCAAGTCGATCACCGACTTCGGCATCTTCATCGGCCTGCCCGGCGGCATCGACGGTCTGGTGCACCTGTCTGACCTGTCCTGGAGCTCGTCCGGCGAGGAAGCCATCCGCAACTTCAAGAAGGGTGACGAAGTCGAGGCCATCGTGCTCGGCATCGACGTCGAGAAGGAGCGCATCTCGCTGGGTATCAAGCAGATGGAAGGCGATCCGTACACCAACTTCATCGCCACCCACGAGAAGAACAGCATCGTGCGCGCCACCGTCAAGTCGGTCGACGCCCGCGGCGCCGTGCTCACCCTGGACGGCGAGAACGAAGGCTACCTGCGTGCTTCCGAGTTCTCCCGCGATCGTATCGAAGACCTGTCGCAACACCTGAAGGTGGGCGACGAAGTCGAGGCCATGATCATCAACGTGGATCGCAAGACCCGCGGCATCAACCTGTCGATCAAGGCCAAGGACAACGCCGAGCAGCACGAAGCCATGCAGAAGCTGTCGGCCGAATCTTCCGCTGCCGCGTCCGGTACGACCAACCTGGGTGCCCTGCTCAAGGCCAAACTCAACCAGCAAGGCTGATAAGGCACAAGCATGACCAAATCCGAGCTCATCGCCCGACTGGCGGAGCGGTTTCCGCAGTTGGTGGCGAAGGATGCTGATTTTGCGGTCAAGATGATTCTCGATGCGATGTCCGACGCCCTGGTGCGCGGGGATCGTATCGAGATCCGCGGATTCGGCAGCTTTGCGCTCAACTACCGGCCGCCGCGCACCGGCCGTAACCCCAAGTCGGGGGAGAAGGTCAGCGTCCCGGCGAAGTGGGTTCCCCACTTCAAGGCCGGCAAGGAGTTGCGCGAACGGGTCGACCAGTCGATCTGACGCCGCTCCGGCGCGTTGTGGTAGATTCAGGGCGGTGAGTCATTTCACTGCCCTTTTTTATTGAATGTCATGACAGTGCTGACCTGGGTCATACGACTCGTCATTTTCTTCTTCCTGGTCGTTTTCGCCGTTCAGAACACGGCGCCGGTGACCCTCAATTTCGTACTCGACCACGTCTGGCAGGCGCCGCTGGTGATCGTGCTGCTGGCATTTTTTTCCGCCGGAGCCGTTCTCGGTGTGCTGTCGGTGCTGGGCGTGCTGTACCGGCAGCGGCGCGAGATCGCGCGCCTGCGCCAGCTGGCCGACAAGACGTCGGCGCCGTCCATGCCGGAGTTGCCGCCGGCCCTATGAGCGAATTTTTCGAATACTGGCAACTGCTGCTGATTCCCGTCTTCTTCGCCCTCGGCTGGGCTGCGGCCCGGGTCGACATGCGGCAGGTGGTGCATGAGTCGCGGGCGCTGCCGCGCTCCTATTTCCAGGGCCTGAACTTCCTGCTCAACGAGCAGCCGGACAAGGCCATCGACTCCTTTCTCGAAGTCGCCAAGGTCGACTCGCAGACGGTCGAACTGCATTTTGCGCTTGGCAACCTGTTCCGCCGCCGCGGCGAAACCGAGCGGGCGATCCGCATGCACCAGAACCTGATCGACCGTCCCGACCTCGATGACGGCGTGCGCCTGCATGCCCTTGCCGAACTCGGCCAGGACTTCCTGAAGGCCGGCCTGCTCGACCGGGCCGAGGAAATTTTCAACAAGCTGATCGGCACCGCCTTCGAGGAGGAGGCCAAGCGCAACCTGCTGGAAATCTACCAGGTCGAGAAGGAATGGCTGAAGGCCGTCGAACTGGCGCGCGAGTTGCCGGATGTGGCGACGCAGCAGGAAGTAGCCGAATTCTATTGCGAACTGGCGGCGGGCGAGATCATGCGCTCCAAGCCGGATTCGGCCCGCGCCTACCTCGAATCGGCGATGCAGCAGAATCGCCAGTGCGTGCGCGCCAGCCTGCTGCAGGGCGACCTGCTGCTGCAGGAAGGCAAGCCGCAGGCGGCGATCGAGGCCTGGCAGCGGATCGAACAGCAGGATCCCAACTATCTGGCCCTGGTCGCCCAGCGCCTGCTCGATACCTATCGCAAGCTGGCGCGCCGCGACGAGGGCATTGCGCTGCTGAGCGGCTACCTCGAACGCTACCCGTCGCTCGACCTGCTTGATGTCGTCTATCAGCTGGTGCTCGAAGGCGAGGGCAGCGAGGCGGCTTATCGCCTGGTGCGGGCCGAACTGCAGCGCAACCCGACGCTGCTCGGCCTGGAGAAGCTGATGAGCGCCCGCCTGCCGCTGGCGGCGCCGGAAGTCCGGCCGGACGTCGAGCTGGCCAAGAGCATCGTCCAGGGCTACACCAAGCGGCTGTCGCGCTATCGGTGCGATAATTGCGGTTTCAAGGCCCGCCAGTTCTACTGGCGCTGCCCGGCCTGCGGCGGCTGGGAAACCTATCCGCCGCGCCGCAGCGAAGAATTCGATCAAACCTTGTAGGAAGTTCCCATGAAAATCACCGTGGTCGGCAGCGGCTATGTCGGACTGGTCAGCGGTACCTGTCTGGCCGAGGTGGGCAACGACGTCCTCTGTCTGGACGTCGACCCGGAAAAGATCCGCATCCTCCAGGATGGCGGCATCCCGATCTACGAACCGGGGCTGCAGGAGATGGTCCGCCGCAATGTCGCCGCCGGCCGCCTGCAGTTCACCACCGATATCGAGAAGGCCGTGCAGCACGGCACCATCCAGTTCATCGCCGTCGGCACACCGCCGGACGAGGACGGCTCGGCCGACCTGCAGTACGTGCTGGCAGCCGCCCGCAACATCGGCCGCCTGATGACCGACTACAAGGTGGTGGTGGACAAGAGCACGGTGCCGGTCGGCACCGGCGCCAAGGTCAAGGCGGCGATCGCCGATGAGCTGCGGAAGCGCGACGTCGACATTCCCTACAGCGTCGTCTCCAATCCCGAATTCCTCAAGGAAGGCGCGGCCGTCGAGGACTTCATGCGCCCCGACCGCATCGTCGTCGGGGCCGAGGAGGAGCAGGCCATCCACCTGATGCGCGCCCTCTACGCGCCGTTCCAGCGCAACCACGAGCGCCTGATCGTCACCGACGTGAAAAGTGCCGAACTGATCAAGTATGCGGCCAATGCCATGCTGGCCACACGCATCAGCTTCATGAACGAACTGGCCAACCTGGCCGAAGTGCTCGGCGCCGACATCGAGATGGTGCGCCAGGGCATCGGCGCCGATCCGCGCATCGGCTACCACTTCCTGTATCCCGGCTGCGGCTACGGCGGCTCTTGCTTCCCCAAGGACGTCAAAGCGCTGATCAAGACGGCCCAGGACGATGCCGATATCCGCCTGAAAGTGCTGACCGCCGTCGAGGAAGCCAACGACGCCCAGAAGCACGTGCTGACGAACAAGATCCGCAACCGCTTCGGCGATCTCCGGGGGCGGCATTTCGCCCTGTGGGGCCTGTCCTTCAAGCCCAATACCGACGACATGCGCGAGGCGCCCAGCCGCGAGCTGATCGGCGACCTGCTCGCCGCCGGCGCCACGGTGACCGCCTATGATCCGGTGGCCATGCACGAGACCCGGCGCATCTATGGCGACGAGCCGCGTCTGCGCTATGCCGATCAGCCGATGGCGGCGCTGGCCGGGGCCGATGCCTTGGTCATCGTCACCGAATGGAAGGAATTCCGCAGCCCGGATTTTGCCGCCATCAAGCAGGCCCTGAACCATCCGGTCATCTTCGATGGCCGAAATCTTTACGATCCGAAGTTCGTGCGCGGCATGGACATCGAGTATTTCGCCATCGGACGCTGAACGCATGCTGGAGAAGATTGCCCGGGTACGCCTGCTGGTCGTTGGCGATGTGATGCTGGACCGCTACTGGTTCGGCGAAGTTAACCGCATCTCGCCGGAAGCGCCGGTGCCGGTGGTCAAGGTCGAGCGCCAGGAAGAGCGTCTGGGCGGCGCCGCCAACGTGGCCCGCAACGCCGTGTCGCTGGGCGCCGTGACGGCGCTGCTGTCGGTTGTCGGCGACGACGATGCCGGGCGCAGCCTGTCCCGCCTGCTCGAGGAAGGCCATATCGATGCCGGCTTGCACGTCGATGAAGCCCTGTCGACTATCGTCAAGCTGCGCGTCATCGGCCGGCAGCAGCAATTGCTGCGTATCGATTTCGAAACGCCGCCGTCGCACGAGATCCTGCAGGCCAAGCTGGCCGATTTCGAGCGCCGCGTCGCCGATGCCGACGTGGTGGTCCTCTCCGACTACGGCAAGGGCGGCCTGACCCATATCGCCGAGATGATCCGCATCGCCCGCGCCGCCGACAAGCCGGTGCTGGTCGATCCGAAGGGCGACGACTGGGCCAAGTACGCCGGGGCGACGGTGATCACGCCCAACCGCGCCGAGCTGAAGCAGGTCGTCGGCAGCTGGAAGACGGAAGAGGAACTGGCGGCCAAGGCCCGCCGGCTGCGTGACGACCTCGGCCTCGACGCCCTGCTGGTGACCCGCAGCGAGGAGGGGATGACCCTGTTCGCCGATGGCGAGACGCATCACCAGGCCGCCCAGGCCCGGGAAGTGTTCGACGTCTCCGGGGCCGGCGACACCGTCATCGCCACGCTGGCCGTCATGGTCGCCGCCGGCGCCGACTGGGCCGAAGCCATCCGCGTTGCCAACATCGCCGCCGGCATCGTCGTCGGCAAGCTGGGGACGGCCGTTGTCACCCGCGAAGAAATCGCCCACGCCATTTAAGGAAGT
>DASUZG010000250.1:0-3769 GCA_036376995.1 Azonexus sp.
CCGCCTCGGCCTGACGGCCGGCGACCTGTGGCTAAACTGCCTGCCGCTGTTCCATATCGGCGGCCAGGCCATCCTCTGGCGCTGCGCCCGCGCCGGCGCGGCCATGCTGCTGCACGACGGCTTCCAGGCGGCAGCGGTCGGTGACGACTTGCAGCAGCACCCGGTCACCCACCTGTCGCTGGTGCCGGCCATGCTGGCTTCTTTGCTCGATCTCGGCGTGGCGCCGCCACCCGGCCTGCGCGTCGCGCTGATCGGTGGCGCCGCGCTGTCGCAGCCGCTGTACGAGCGGGCCGTGGCCGCCGGCTGGCCGCTGTGGCCGAGCTACGGCATGACCGAGAGCGCCGCGCTGGTCGCCGCGCACGGCCCGGCCGACGGCCCCTGGCACGAAGGCCTGGTCGGCCGGCCGCTGCCGGGCATGGCGCTCGCCATCGGCGACGACGGCCGCATCCGCCTGCGCGGGCCGCAGCTGATGCGCGGCTATCTGCATGGCGAGGGCATCGCCGCCGACGGCTGGCTGCGCAGCGGCGACCTCGGCCGGCTCGATGCGACGGGATGCCTGACCGTGCTCGGCCGCGCCGACGACATGCTGATCAGCGGCGGCCGCAACGTGCATCCGCTGGAAGTCGAGTCTTGCCTGGCCGGCTGTCCCGGTGTTCATGACGTGGCCGTCAGCGCCCGTCCGGACCCGGTCTGGGGCGACCTGATCGTCGCCGTGGTGGTCGGCCCGGCCGACCTGGGCGCGCTGCAGAATCACGCCCGCCGCCGCTTGCCGGCAGCCGCCCTGCCGCGGCAGCTGACCCGCGTCGACCGCCTGCCGCGCAACGCCGCCGGCAAGCTCGACCGCCTTGCGCTGCGCCAGCTGGCCGCCGGAGCCGAGGCATGATCGCCGGCCTGCACCAGTGGCTGGCCGCCGCCGAACTGCCGGCCCGGCTGCAGCGCCTGGCCGCCGGCGCCCCGGCCGCCGCGCCGGTCAGCCTGCATCTGCCGCTGGGGCGCGGCGAACGCGACTGGCTCGGCCTGATCGGCACGGATATCCCCTTCTTCTACCGGGCACAGCCGGCCCGGCGCGAGTTCCGCCTCGGCCTGGGCCATGCGCTGCACCTCGGCAGCGCCGGCGAGCACCGCTTCGCCGCCCTCGACAACGCCTTTGCCGGCTTGCGCCAGGCCTGGCGCCACGAAGGCCGGGCGCTGGCCTTCGCCGGCTTCGCCTTCGCCCCGGACAATGAGGCGCCGCTGCCCAACGCCCAGCTGACCATCCCGGCCATCGTCCTGGAAAGCCTGGACGGACAGTGCACGGCAACGCTGAGCACCCCGGCCGGCCGGATCGACCAGGCCATCGCTACCTGGCGGCAATGCCTGGCGCGCCTGCCGCGCCAGCCGGACTTTCGCCTGCCGGCGCTGCTGCCGGCGGCCCCCGAGCCGCTCGCCGAGCGCGCCTGGATCGCCCGCTGCAACCTCGCCCTGCAGGCCATTGCCGGCGGGTGCGTGGACAAGCTGGTGCTCGGCCGCATCCGGCGCGTGACGGCGGCCGGCGATTTCTCGCCGGCGGCGATCCTCGGCCAGTTGCTGGCGCAGCAGCCGGACAGCTTGGTATTCGCCTGCGGCACCGGCCGCCAGACCTTTCTCGGCGCTACGCCGGAACGTCTGGTGCGCCTGGGCGCCGGGCGCATCGAGGCCGACGCGCTGGCTGGCACCGCCTGGCCGGAGTCGCCGGAACTGGCCGGGGCCAAGAACCGGCACGAGCAATCCCTGGTGGTCCGCGCCGTCTGCGCGGCGCTGGCCCCGCTGTGCGTCGCCGCGCCGCGGGCCGAAGCGGCCCGGGCCCATGCCGCCGGCCGCCTGCACCACCTGCGCAGCCGGATCTCGGCGCAGGCCTTGCCGGGGACCAGCCTGTTCGATCTGGTGCGTGCCCTGCATCCGACCCCGGCCGTCGGCGGCTATCCCGAGGTGGCGGCGCGGCAGTGGCTGGCCGCCCATGACGAGCAGCGCCCGGCCTGGTACAGCGGTGGCATCGGCTACCTCGACCAGGACGGCGACGGGGAATTTTCGGTGGCCTTGCGCTCGGCGTTGATCGAGGGCCGCACGGCCAGCCTGCAGGCCGGTGCCGGCATCGTCGCCGGCTCGGACGCCGCCGGCGAACTGGCCGAGACGGAGGCCAAGTTCGGCACCATCATGGCCGCGCTGACCGCCACCGCCGCCGCCATGAACGGCACCGGCCCGCGCTGAGCGGGCCAGCCGGCGCTTATTCGCCGACCACGTCGACGCCGGCGGGCGGCACGAAGCGGAAGGTAGCCGGCGGCAACGCCGGGTTGCGTTCCAGCGCCGAGAAGCGGATCAGGGTGGTCTGCCCGAAGCTGTCGCGCAGTTCCATGGCCTTCAGGTCGTCGCCGGCAAAGCCGATGCGCACCAGCTCAAAGCCGCTGTCGGCCGATTTCGGCACGGCATTGACCCACAGCAGGCCATCGCTCTCGCCCGCTTCGCTCAACGTGAAGTTGCGTTCCAGATCGTTGCTGCCGGACAGCAGCGCCGCCGGCGAGCCGCCGATGGCCTGGCCGGCCTTGCGCACCGTGACCTGTTGCAGTTCGCTGTCGTAGATCCAGATTTTCTCGCCGTCGCCGATCACCAGTTGCGGATAGGGCTTGCGGATTTCCCAGCGCAGCTTGCCCGGCCGCGAGATGCTGACCACCCCGGAGGACTGCTGCGGCTTGCGCCCGCCCTTGGCGACCACCATCTGGGCAAATTCGGCCTTCAGCGTCCGCGTGGCGGCCAGGAACTGGTGCAAACGGTCGACCGCGCCGGCCTCGGCCAGCAGCGGCATGGCGGCGACCAGCAGGGCCGCGCCCAATTTCAGCAACGATTTCATTCTGCTTCCTTGCGTGCCAGCACTTCGCGGCCGCCGCGGCCATCCATGGCCGAGACCAGCCCGGCCTTCTCCATCGCCTCGATCAGCCGCGCCGAGCGGTTGTAGCCGATGCGCAGGTGGCGCTGGACCAGCGAGATCGAGGCCCGGCGGTTCTTCAGCACGATATCGACGGCCTGGTCGTAAAGCGGATCGCTCTCGGCATCGCCGCCGCCTTCCCCGTCGCCGCCGCCCCCTTCGTCGTCATCGCCACCGGCGCCGCTGAGGATGTCCTCGACGTATTCCGGCGCGCCGGTCGCCTTCAGGTGCTCGACCACGCGATGCACCTCGTCGTCGGTGACGAAGGCGCCATGCACGCGATTCGGGTAGCCGGTGCCGGGGGCCAGATAGAGCATGTCGCCCTGGCCGAGCAGCGCCTCGGCGCCCATCTGGTCGAGGATGGTGCGGGAATCGATCTTGGACGACACCTGGAACGACAGGCGGGTCGGGATGTTGGCCTTGATCAGGCCGGTGATCACATCGACCGACGGGCGCTGCGTCGCCAGCACCAGGTGGATGCCGGCCGCCCGGGCCTTCTGCGCCAGACGGGCGATCTGTTCCTCGACCTTCTTGCCGACCACCATCATCAGGTCGGCCAGCTCGTCGATGATGACGACGATGAAGGGCATGGTCTTCAAGGGTTCCGGCGCTTCCGGCGTCAGCGACAGCGGGTTCGGGATGTGCTCGCCCTTCTTCTCGGCATCCTTGATCTTGGTGTTCAGCCCGGCAATGTTGCGCACGCCCATCGCCGACATCAGCTTGTAGCGCTTCTCCATCTCGGTGACGCACCAGTGCAGCGCGTTGGCCGCCTGCTTCATGTCCGTGACGACCGGCGCCAGGAGGTGCGGAATGCCTTCGTAGATGGACAGT
>DASUZG010000251.1:0-4151 GCA_036376995.1 Azonexus sp.
GAACGCCCGGAACGTCACGACCGGCTGCACCTACCCGTGAGCGGCGACGGCGACGGGGTCGCCTAGGGGCGGATTCGCCCTAGACGCGCTCGATGGCGATCGCGATGCCCTGGCCGACGCCGATGCACATCGTGCACAAGGCGTAGCGGCCGCCGCGACGGGCCAGCTCGTAGCTCGCGGTGGTCACCAGGCGGGCGCCGCTCATGCCGAGCGGATGGCCCATGGCGATCGCGCCGCCGTTCGGGTTGACCCGCTCGGCGTCGGCCGGCAGGCCGAGGCTGCGCAGCACCGCGAGGGCTTGCGCGGCGAAGGCCTCGTTGAGTTCGATCAGGTCCATCTGCGCCAGCGTCAGGTCGGTGCGCGCCAGCAGTTTGTTCACTGCCGGCACCGGGCCGATCCCCATGGTGCGCGGCGGCACACCGGCGGTGGCCATGCCGACGACGCGGGCCAGCGGCTTCAGGCCGTACTGGCCGGCGGCGGCTTCGGAAGCGAGCAGCAGGGCGCAGGCGCCGTCATTGACGCCGGAGGCGTTGCCGGCGGTGACGGTGAGGTCCGGGCCGTTCACGCCCTTCAGCTTGGCCAGCATCTCCAGCGTTGTTTCCGGCCGCGGATGCTCGTCGGTGTCGAAGACCAGCGTCGCCCCCTTCTTCTGCGGGATCGTCACCGGCACGATCTCGTCGCGGAAGCGGCCGGCCGCGTTGGCTGCCGCCCAGCGCTGCTGCGAGCGCAGCGCGAAGGCGTCCTGGTCGGCGCGGCTGATGCTGAATTCCTCGGCCACGTTGTCGGCCGTCTGCGGCATCGAATGCGTGTCGTACAGCTTTTTCATCAGCGGGTTGGGGAAGCGCCAGCCGATGGTCGTGTCGTAGATCGCCGCCTGCCGCGACCAGGCGGTCTCCGCCTTGCCCATCACGAACGGGGCGCGCGACATGCTCTCGACGCCGCCGGCGATCATCAGCCGCGTTTCGCCCGACTTGATCGAGCGGGCGGCCAGCCCGACGGCGTCCATGCCGGAACCGCACAGGCGGTTCACGGTGGTGCCCGGCACTTCGATCGGCAGGCCGGCCAACAGGCCGGACATGCGGGCGACGTTGCGGTTGTCCTCGCCGGCCTGGTTGGCGCAGCCGTAGATGATGTCGTCGACGGCCGTCCAATCGACGCCCGGGTTGCGTTCCATCAGCGCCTTCAGCGGCACGGCGCCGAGATCGTCGGCGCGCACGGCGGCCAGCGTGCCGCCGTAGCGGCCGATGGGAGTGCGGATGGCGTCGCAGATGAATGCTTCAGTCATGGTTCGTTCCTCAGGCCTGCTTCGGCCGTTCGTCGAGCACGCGCTTGGCCTTGCCGACCTGGGTGCGGGGAATGGCGTCGAATTCCATCACGGTGATCTTGGTCGACACGCCGATGATGGTCTTGATGCGCTGCTGCAGTTCCTTGCCGATCTGCTGCACGTCGGCCGGCGCCAGGCGGCCGGACAACTCGCGCTGCAGTTCGCAGCGCACTTCGAGGTTGTCCAGATGCCCGTCGCGGGTGACCACGACCTGGTAATTGCCGTTCAGCCGGGCGTCGCGCAGGATCTGCTCCTCGATCTGGGTCGGGAAGACGTTCACGCCGCGGATGATCAGCATGTCGTCCGAGCGGCCGGTGATCTTGTCGATGCGGCGGAAGGAGCGGGCGGTCGGCGGCAACAGCCGGGTCAGGTCGCGGGTGCGGTAGCGGATGACCGGGAAGGCTTCCTTGGTCAGCGAGGTGAACACCAGTTCGCCTTCCTCGCCGTCGGGCAGCACTTCGCCGGTTTCCGGGTCGATGATCTCGGGGTAGAAATGGTCTTCCCAGATCACCGGGCCGTCCTTGGTCTCGATGCATTCGCAGGCGACGCCCGGGCCCATGACTTCGGTCAGGCCGTAGATGTCGATGGCGTCGATGCCGAGCTTGCGTTCGATCTCGGCGCGCATGCCCTGGCCCCACGGCTCGGCGCCGAAAATGCCGACCTTCAGCGAAATGTCCTCGGGGGCGATGCCCAGGCGCTCGAATTCCTCGGCGATCACCAGCGAGTAAGACGGCGTGACCATGATGATTTCCGGCTTGAAATCCATGATCTGCTGCACCTGCTTCTCGGTCTGGCCGCCGGACATCGGCACCGCGCAGCAGCCCAGGCGCTCGACGCCGTAGTGGGCGCCGAGGCCGCCGGTGAACATGCCGTAGCCGTAGGCGACATGGACCATGTCGCCGGCCCGGCCGCCGGCGGCGCGGATCGAGCGGGCGACGACATTGGCCCAGTTGTCGAGGTCGTTCCGGGTGTAGCCGACCACCACCGACTTGCCGGTGGTGCCCGACGATGCATGCAGGCGGGCCAGCTTGTTGCGCGGCACGGCGAACAGGCCGAACGGGTAGTGGTCGCGCAGGTCGAGCTTGGTCATGAAGGGGAACTTGCCGAGGTCGGCCAGGCACTTCAGGTCGTCCGGATGCACGCCCTTGGCGTCGCACTTGGCGCGGTACGGGGCGACGTTGTCGTAGCTGTGGCGCACCGACCACTTCAGGCGTTCCAGTTGCAGCGCCGAAATCTCGTCGCGGCTGGCGGTTTCGATCGGATCGAGCTCGCCGGGCAGGGGCTTCTTGGCAGTCATGGGATGTCTCCTCTCTGGGTTCTATGCAGGCTTAGGCAGCCTGTTGATCGGCTTGGTGCAATCCGGCGATGACTTCGCCGGCGATCCGGTAGCTCTTGCCGCGGAACAGGGCGATGGTCCGGCCGCCGACGCGCACCGTGATGTCGTAGACGCCGGTGCGCCCGGAGGCCGAACGCTCGACGGCCTCGGCTTCGAGCGTCTCGCCTTCCTTGGCCGGGGCCAGGAAGTCGATGTGGCAGGCGGAAGCCACCGTGTTGCGGTTGTAGCTGTTGCAGGCGTAGGCGAAGGCGGTGTCGGCCAGGCTGAAGATCATGCCGCCGTGGCAGATGTGGTGGCCGTTGACCATGTCGGGGCGCACGGCCATGGTCAGCAGCGCGCTGCCCGGGGCGACGCGGACGATCTTCATGCCGAGTGCCTGGGCGGCGCGGTCGCGCGCCCACATGGCTTCGGCGGTGGCCTCGGCCAGCGCTTGCGCCTCGGCCGGGGTGGGGTGGTGGTCAGTCATGAATCTTCCTTCCGGCAAAGACGGCGCGCTGGATCAGCGGCGAGATGCGGTAACGGTCCTCGCCGTAGCTGGCGGCGAGATTGACGAGCACGGCGCGGATGGCGGCGACGCCGACCTGGTCGGCCCAGGCCAGCGGCCCCTGCGGGTAATTGACGCCGAGGCGCATCGCCGAATCGGCGGCGGCCTCCGAGCAGACGCCCTGATTGACCGCGTCGGCCGCCTCGTTGGCCAGCATGGCGACGGTGCGCATGACGGCCAGACCCGGCACGTCGAGAAAACGCGAGACGGCGAAACCGGCGGCCTGCAACAGGCCGATGGCGGCCGCCGCGGCAGCCGGCTCGCACTGCTCGGCAACGGCCACGGCGAGGCGGCTGGCCTTGCTGTAGTCGAGCGCGAGGTCGATCAGCACGGTGTTGGCGGCGCCGGTTTCCCAGGCCCGCTGCGTCGCGCTGCGGCCGTCGGTGACGGCGATCACGCCACGGCCGATCTCGGCGATGCGGCCATCGCTCTCGGCGGCGCGCGAGAACGACAGGCTGCAGGTCTCCAGGCGCTCGGCCAGCGCCTCGGCGGCGGCCGATTCGCCGAAGACGGTGATCATCCCGGCCGGCGCCTGCGCGGCTTCGGTCTGCGGCCCGGGGCGCAGCGCCCCGTCGCGGTAGTCGTAGAAGCCGCGGCCGGTCTTCTTGCCGTAGAAACCGGCATCGACCAGTTCCTGCTGCAAGAGCGACGGCAGGAAGCGCGGGTCGTGGTAGAAGGCGCGCCAGACCGAGTTGGTGACGGCGAAATTGACGTCGTGGCCGATCATGTCCATCAGTTCGAACGGCCCCATGCGGAAGCCGCCGGCCTCGCGCAGCACGGCGTCGATGGTAGCGTAGTCGGCGGCGCCTTCCTGGGCGATGCGCAGGGCCTCGGCGTAGTAGGGGCGGGCGACGCGATTGACGATGAAGCCGGGCGTCGATTTCGCATGCACCGGGCTCTTGCCCCAGGCGGCGGCGGTGGCGTACAGCGTCTCGGCGACGGCCGTG
>DASUZG010000252.1:0-3444 GCA_036376995.1 Azonexus sp.
GGCCTGCAGGTACTATGCGCCACCGATATCGCGGCGCGCGGCATCGACATCGACCAGTTGCCGCACGTGGTCAACTACGATCTGCCCAACGTTCCCGAAGATTACGTGCACCGCATAGGCCGCACCGGCCGCGCCGGCGCCAGCGGCGAGGCGGTGTCGCTGGTCTGCGCCGACGAGGTGAACCTGCTCGCCGCGATCGAGGTCCTGACCGGCCGCCCGCTCGAACGCATCGAGGAGGACGGTTTTGCGCCCGCGCACCGCGTGCCGCAGACCGGTCCGGCCGGCGAGGTGCTGAAGAAGCCGAAGAAACCCAAGAAGCCGAAAGGGCGCGGCAGCAAGGTGCCCGACAACTGGGTCGGCTTCGACGCGGCTTGGGTCGACGAACCGGCGCCGGCACGCAGCGCGGCGGGCAAGCCGCCCGGCAAGCGGCGCTGAGCGGGCGCCGGTCGGCGCCGCCTCGGCGGCGCGTTGCCTAATCGCGCCGGATCGGGGAACATGCTGATCGGCTGCCTCCTGGGGGTGGCCGATCCTTTTTGAACTTTCGGGAAAATTCCTATGCGAAAGACAACGGTGGTTCTGATCGCGCTGCTCTCGGCGGCGCTCGCTTCGCCGGCCTACGCCCAGCGCCGCGGCAAGGGGCCGGCGGTCAACGGCGAAATGATCGCCCAGTCGTGCATGGGCTGCCACGGCAGCCAGGGGGCCAGCGGTGCGAGCCCGATGCCGATCATCGGCGGCCAGAACGAGGGCTACCTGATCGACGCGATGAAGGCGTTCCAGGACGGCAGCCGAGAATCGACGATCATGGGCCGTCTCGCCAAGGGCTACAGCGACGCCGAAATCGCCGCGCTGGCCAAATAATTCGCCGCCCAACCCTTCGTGCGTCCCGACCAGAAAATCGATCCGGCGCTCGCCGAAGCCGGCCGTGCGCCCTACACCAAGTCCTGCAAGCGCTGTCACGGCGACAACGGGCGCCAGTCCGCCGAGCCGCAATACCCGGTGGTGGCCGGCCAGTGGCTGGAGACGCTGCAGATCTCGATCGCCGAGGTCCGCAGCGGCAAGCGCAAAGTCGATGAAAAATTCCTGGCCAAGCTCGACGAACTGAAGCCCGCCGAGGCCGACGCCGTCCTGCATTTCTTCGCCGCGCAGAAATAAGGAGCAACCCATGAGCGCATGGACCCGTCGCGACGCCCTGAAAGTCCTCGGCGCCGCCAGCCTGAGCAGTCTCGCCGGCGTCAGCCAGGCGGCTTTCGACCCCCTGAAAACCAACGGCAAACGCGTCGTCGTGCTCGGCGGCGGCTTCGGCGGCACGATCGCCGCCAAGACGCTGCGCATCGCCGACCCGAGCCTCGAAGTGATTCTGATCGACCGCCGCACGCAGCACGTGATGTGCCCCGGCAGCAATCTCGTGATCGGCGGCAGCCGCAGCATCGAGGCGGGCACGTTCGGCTACGCCGAGCTGGTCAATAAATACGGCGTGCGCTACATCCAGGAGGAAGTCAGCGCGATCGACGGCGAAAAGAAGATGATCGTCGGCTCGACCGGCAGCCTGGCCTACGACCGGCTGATTCTGTCGCCCGGCATCGACTTCCGCTTCGACGAAATCGCCGGCTACGATCCGGCGAGCACGCCGCAGGTGATGCCGCACGCCTGGATCGCCGGCGAGCAGACGCTGCTGCTCAGGAAGCAGCTCGAAGGCATGCCCGACGGCGGCACGGTGATCGTCTCGATCCCGCTCGCCCCGTTCCGCTGCCCGCCCGGGCCGTACGAGCGGATCTGCCAGATGGCGTGGTATTTCAAGCAGGCCAAGCCGAAGTCGAAGATCATCGTGCTCGACGCGAACCCCGACCTCGCGTCGAAAGCCGGCCTGTTCCGCAAGGGCTGGGCCAAACATTCCGCCGGCATGATCGACTACCGGGCGTCGCACAAGGTGGTCAAGGTCAGCCCGCAGACGATGACCGTGCACACCGAAGTCGAGGACCTGCGCGCCGACGTGATCAACCTGATCCCGCCGCAGAAGGCGGCACGGATCGCCGAGCAGGCGGGGCTGGTCGGCGACGACAAGCGCTGGTGCCCGGTCGATCCGGTGACTTTCGAATCGAAGAAGGTGCCCGGCATCCACGTCATCGGCGACGCCTGCATCGCCGGGCCGATGCCGAAGTCGGGCTTCTCGGCCAACTCGCAGGCCAAGATCTGCGCGCTGAACCTGGTCGCGACGCTGAAAGGCGACAAGCGCATCGATCCGTCGGCGGCCAACATCTGCTACAGCTTCATCACCGACCGCGAGGCGGTCAGCATCGCCGCGGTCTACCGCGTGACCGACGGCGCGATCGCGGCGGTGCCGGGCGCCGGCGGCCTGTCGCCCGACCTCTCGGAGCTCGAAGGCCGCTACGCGCGCGCCTGGCTGGCCAACATCCGGGCCGAGATGTCGAGTTGATTCGGTCGGAAGCCCAAATGAAGAAAGCCGCCCGCGGGCGGCTTTCTTCATTCAGGGACTGCGCAGCGTCGAATCAGAGTTCCTTGGCGTGCGCGGCGAGGTATTCGGCAACGCCGCTGGTGCTCGCCTTCATGCCGGCCTTGCCCTTGTTCCAGCCGGCCGGACAGACTTCGCCGTGTTCCTCGGTGAATTGCAGCGCATCGACCATGCGCAGCATTTCGTCGACGTTGCGGCCGAGCGGCAGGTCGTTGACCACCTGGTGACGCACGGTGCCCTTCTTGTCGATCAGGAAGGAGCCGCGGAAGGCGACGCCGGCGGCGCCGAATTCGACGTCGTAGGCGCGGCAGATTTCGTGTTTGACGTCGGCGACCAGCGGGTAGCCGACCTGGCCGATGCCGCCGCTATTGACCGGGGTGTTCTTCCACGCCAGGTGCGTGAATTGCGAGTCGATCGAGACGCCGATGACTTCGACGCCGCGCTGCTTGAAGTCGGCCCGGCGGTGATCGAAGGCGATCAGCTCGGACGGGCAGACGAAGGTGAAGTCGAGCGGGTAGAAAAACACCACGGCGTATTTGCCCTTGGTGTAGTCGGAGAACTTGAGTTCCTTGATTTCGTTGTTGCCATAGACGGCGTTGGCGGTGAAATCGGGGGCTGCTTTACCGACGAGAACGGCCATGTTTCTTCTCCTGAATGGGTTGCTATCGAAGTCTCTAATTGGGCAGGCTTGATGCCGGATACGACACAATCATTTCGGCATGAGCCGCCGATTTTGCGCCGGCGTCATGCCAAGCGTCAATTGGACGCGACGCGCCGCGCCGAGTTCCCCGCGGCGCAACGAATCAGGTGCCGTAGCGGACTTCGACCTCGATGCCGATCTTCTTCAACATCGGCGTCGGCAGCTCGCCGCCGGCGCAGACGATGATGCCGTCGTTCTTGAGTTCGAGCACCTTGTCCGGCACCTTCAGCTTGACGTGGTACTGCGTGATCTCCTGGACCGAGGATTCCATGAT
>DASUZG010000253.1:0-3546 GCA_036376995.1 Azonexus sp.
TTGGGGGAAGCGCATTGTAGCGACAATGGCCCCTCTGTCAACGGCGGTAATTATGGCGGCGGCGCGCCGCTCAAACCTCAATGTTATCAATGAGCCGCGTCGCTCCCAGGCGGCTGGCGGCAAGCACCACCAGCGGGGCGTTTAGGCCTTTCGGCATAGCCAGGTCGGCTTGTTGCCGCACCGCAACATAATCGGTCTGCCAACCGGCGGCGGCCAGTTCGGCAATGGCCTGCGCTTCCAGCCCGGCAAAATCGTCGGTACCGCCGCGGATGGCGTCGCGAATGCCGTTGAGCAGGCGATAGAGGCGCGGCGCCTCGGCGCGCTCGGCGGCCGACAGATAGCCGTTGCGCGACGAGAGCGCCAGGCCGTCCTCGGCGCGCACCGTTTCGCCGCCGACGATATCGATCGGCAAGGCCATCTGGCGGGTCATGTTGCGGATTACCATCAGCTGCTGGTAATCCTTCTTGCCGAACAGCGCGGCATCCGGCTGGACGCAGTTGAACAGCTTGGTGACCACGGTGGCGACGCCGCGGAAGTGGCCGGGGCGGAATTCGCCGTCGAGCACGTTCTGGATCGCCGGCGGCTCGACGAAATATTCCTGCGGCTCGGGATAGAGGTCGGTCTCGGTCGGCGCGAACAGCGCATCGACGCCGGCGGCTGTGAGCTTGTCGCAGTCGGCCTGGAAGGTGCGCGGGTACTTGTCGAAATCCTCGTTCGGCCCGAACTGCAGGCGATTGACGAAAATGCTGGCGACCACCGTGTCGCCGTGGGCGCGGGCCTGTTCCATCAGGCTGATGTGGCCGGCGTGCAGGTTGCCCATGGTCGGCACGAAGACGATGCGGCCACGGTTCTGCAGGGCGGCGCGCAGGGCGGGAATGCTGGAATGGATGTGCATGGTCGGATCTTCAGGATGCGAGGCCGGTAGCGCCGATAGCCGCAGAACGAAATCTGCGGTCAGCCGTTAACCGGGGTCGGAAAGGCGTCGCCTCAGGCGGCGTAGGTGTGCTCCGGGCCGGGATAGCTGCCGTCCTTGACGGCGGCGACGGCGCGGGCGGCGGCGTCGGCGATGCTGCCGCCGTCGGCCATGAAGTTGCGGACGAACTTGGCCTTCTTGCCCGGCGGAATGTCGAAGGCGTCGTGCAGCACCATGACCTGGCCGGAACAGTCGCGGCCGGCGCCGATGCCGATGGTGATGATCGACAGCGCAGCGGTGACGTCGGCGGCCAGCGCGGCCGGAATGGCTTCGAGCACGATCATCGTCGCGCCGGCCTGCTGCAGCGCCAGCGCGTCTTCCTTCAGACGCTGCGCGGCGGCCTCGCCCTTGCCCTGGACCTTGTAGCCGCCCAGCGCATGCACCGACTGCGGCGTCAGGCCGACGTGGCCGCAGACCGGGATGCCGCGATGGACCAGGAAATCGACGGTGGCGGCCATCTCGCGGCCGCCTTCGAGCTTGACCATCTGGGCGCCGGCGGCCATCAGCGCGACGGCATTGCGGAAGGCCTGCTCCGGCGATTCCTGGAAGCTGCCGAAGGGCATGTCGGCAATGATGAAGGGGCGGTCGCTGCCGCGCTTCACCGCGGCGGTGTGGTAGGCGATGTCGGCGACGGTGACCGGCAGCGTGGTGTCGTGGCCCTGGATGACGTTACCCAGCGAATCGCCGATCAACAGCACTTCGACGCCGGCGCCGTCGAGCAGGCGCGCGAAGCTCGCGTCGTAGCAGGTGAACATCACGACCTTGTCGCCGGCGGCATACAGCTTGGCGAGGTCGGCCTGGGTCAGGCGGCGGGTGGTGACTTGCGCAGACATGGGGAATTCAGTTCCGGAAGACGAAATACACGGCGCCTAGGATACACAGGGCGGCCCACAGATAGTCAAGCTTGAGCGGCTGGTTCATGTAGAAAACGACGAAGGGCACGAACACCGTCAGGGTGATCACTTCCTGCAGGATCTTCAATTGCGCCAGGCTCATCTCGGTATGGCCGACCCGGTTGGCCGGCACCTGGATCAGGTATTCGAACAGCGCGATGCCCCAGGAGATCAGGGCAGCGATCCACCAGGGTTTCTCGTTCAGGTGCTTGAGGTGCGAGTACCAGGCGAAAGTCATGAACACGTTCGACAGCGCGAGCAGCACCACCGTCTGCCACAGCACCGGAATGTGCGCGCCGAGCAGGGTCACAGGCGGACGATGCTCTGGTTGGCGACGGCCGGCAGCCAGGCGGCGATGCGGCCCCGGCCGGGCAGGACCAGGTCGGGCGCGATTTCGGCCAGCGGCAGCAGGACGAAGGCGCGCAAGTGCAGGCGCGGGTGCGGCAGGATCAGTTCCGGCAGCTCGATGCAGCGTTCGTCGTAGAGCAATAGGTCGAGATCGAGCGTGCGCGGGCCGTTCTTCTCGGCCCGCTGGCGGCCGAAGCGGCACTCGATGTCGAGCAGTTCGGCGAGCAGGCGTTGCGGTGCCAGCGTCGTTTCGAGCAGGGCCACGGCATTGATGAATTCCGGCTGGTCGACGACGCCGACCGGCGCCGTGCGGTACAGCGACGAGCAGCGCAGCACCCGGCTGTCGGGCAGGTTGGCCAGGGCGCCGAAGGCGGCGCGGACCGTGCTCGCCGGGTCGCCGAGATTGGCGCCCAGCGCGACGTAGGCCAGGCTCATTCGGCGGCGGGCGAGCTGCCGGCGTTGGCTGGCTTCTTGCGCCGGCGGCGGCGCTTCTTGTCGCCCGGCTGTTCCGGCAGCAGCATCTGCGCCCGTTCGTCGCCATCGACGTTCTGGAAGCGCGTCCACCAGTCGGCCAGTTCCTGTTCCACTTCGCCCGATGCGGCGCGCAGCAGCAGGAAGTCGTAGCCGGCGCGGAAGCGCGGCTGTTCGAGCAGGCCGTAGGGGCGCTTGCCGGCGCGCTGGTCGAAACGCGGCTGCAGCAGCCAGATTTCCTTGATGTCGCCGGCGATGCGCCGGGTGATGGCGAGCTTTTCGCCCTGCACGTCGAGGACCAGGTCCATCGCCTGGAACAGCGCCGGAATCTTCGGCTCGCCGGCCGCCTTCAACTTTTCCCAGTTGGCCAGCACTTCGTGCCAGAGCAGGCAGGCGAACAGGAAGCCGGGCGACGTGCCCTTGCCGCGGCGGATGCGGTCGTCGGTATTGGCCAGCGCCAGCATCACGAACTTCTCGCCGAGCGGCTGCTCGAGGATCACGTCGAGCATCGGCAGCAGGCCGTGATGCAGGCCCTCGTCGCGCAGCTGGGTGATGCACTTGACCGAGTGGCCGGAAGTCAGCAGCTTCAGCATCTCGTCGAACAGGCGCGCGGCCGGCACGTTTTCCAGCAGCACCGCCATCTCGCGGATCGGCCGCTTGGCCTCGGGGTCGATCGACAGGCCCAGCTTGGCCGCCAGGCGCACAGCGCGCAGCATGCGCACCGGGTCTTCGCGGTAGCGGCCGCGCGGCTCGCCGATCATGCGCAGCGTCTTCTGCTTGAGGTCGGCGACGCCGTGGTGGTAGTCGACGATGGTTTCGGTGCCGGGGTCGTAGTACAACGCGTTGACGGTGAAGTCGCGC
>DASUZG010000254.1:0-7702 GCA_036376995.1 Azonexus sp.
CGCCGAAGCTCGAGGACTGGCCGGCCGTGACCTGGACGCCGGATCTCAAGTCGGCCACCCGCGTCGACCTGAACACGCTGACCAAGGAACAGGTCGCCGCCTGGAAACCGGGCCAGAAGCTGCTGCTGAACGGCAAGATGCTGACCGGCCGCGACGCCGCGCACAAGCGCATCGCCGACATGCTGGCCAAGGGCGAGAAGCTGCCGGTGGACTTCACCAACCGCGTCATCTACTACGTCGGCCCGGTCGATCCGGTACGCGACGAAGTGGTCGGCCCGGCCGGCCCGACGACCGCCACCCGCATGGACAAGTTCACCCGCATGATGCTCGAACAGACCGGCCTGATCTCGATGGTCGGCAAGTCCGAACGCGGCCCCACCGCCATCGCGGCGATCAAGGACAACCAGTCGGCCTACCTGATGGCCGTCGGCGGCGCCGCCTACCTTGTTGCCAAGGCGATCAAGTCGGCCAAGGTCGTCGGCTTCGCCGACCTCGGCATGGAAGCCATCTACGAGTTCGACGTGCAGGACATGCCGGTGACGGTGGCCGTCGATTCGTCGGGCACCTCGGTGCACAACACCGGCCCGAAGGAATGGCAGGCCAAGATCGGCAAGATTCCGGTCGCCGTCGCCTGATCCTTGCTCCGGCCGGGTCGCCACCGCGACGCAGCCGGAGTACTCAGCCGCCGGTCGTCACCGATCGGCGGCCTGCCGGTTGCCGCACAGGCCGTCGGCCAGACTCGCCGAACACGGTGCCGGTTCGCCGTCCGGACGGGAGTCGCGGCAGGCGCTGCAAATCGAGCGCAGCCAGCTCTTGCAGGACATCGTTGCCGCCGGGGTCGCTTCCTTCAGCAAGCCTTTCAGCCGGGCGATGAATTCTTCCTGGCGCAGATTCCGGGCCCCGACGCTGGCATGGACCACCTGATTGCCACCAGCCGCCGCAGCCGCTTCGAGCCGGCTGGTCGCCAGATAGAACAGTTCCTCGGCACTCAGGCCGCTGCCGTCCTGCGGCACCGCCGCGACGCCGGCGCTGACCGTCGCCTTGACCTGCTGGCCGCCCAGCGACAGGGTCGCGGCCGCCAGCGCCTTGCACACCCGCCGGGCAAAGGCGGCGCACTGCTCGCGGTCGATATTGCCCGAGACGATGCCGATGCGGCCGTCGGCCAGATGCAGCACGCTTTCCTGGGCGCGGATCTTGCCGCCCAGCAGGCCGGAAAACCGGTTGACCACCTTTTCGCCGACGCGCGGGCCGAAGCGCGCGCAGAGCTCGGCGTAGCCGTCGATGCCGAAGATCAGCACGCTGGCCATCGGGCTGTCGGCGCCTTCCTCCAGGTGTTGTTCGAGACAGCGCCGGGCTGTCCGTTCGGCTCGCTGGCGCTCGCTCTCGTCAGGCTTGTGCGGGCTTGCCGCGGTCGTTCCCAGGCCGGCCAGACGGTCGATGCGCGAGCCGAAATCGCCGAGGTCGATGTCGCTGATCATGCCGACCTCGGCCGCCATCTCGTCATCGCTCGCAGCGGCGGGCTGTGGATTGAACAACGCGTCCAGTGTCGCGGTCGGTGCCGCCTTGGGAATGAAGGCGGTCACCCCCAGTTGCCGGGCACGCTGGCGATCGGCCTCCGGCAGGCTGTCGGAGGCCAGCAAATAGAACGGCAAGCCGTTGATCCGGGTCAGCTTGCTCGCCCGGATCCGCTCGACCAGCCCGGCGCCGTCGACTCCGGTGATATCCAGGCCGGAGATCACGGCAACGATCGACGCATCGAGCACCAGGCTCTGCCATGCCGAGTCGCCGTCGTGCTCCTCGCATACCGCATGACTGTTGCGCACGCAGCGCGCCAGCGAGGCGCGCACCACGCGCGACCCATCCACTACCAGTATTTTCTGCGCCTTGACCATATCGCTACCGTGCCTGACCGGATTGTCCGGACCATCGCCTGATGTCCACGACCAATCGCGCAGTGTAATCCAGCCGGTAACTCACATTCAACAATTAACGCAATTTATCAAAAACTTACAATCAATTCTGAAACTATCGTCATTTTTGGCAATTCAATTTTGTGCTTGCCTTTCTCGTCGCCACGAGCGATATTTGCCATTCGTTTTCCACCGCACACATCCGACTGACCATGCATTTCGACAACTTCCGCGCTCAGGCTGTTCTCGCCCAAGGCCAGGTCGTCGCTCGCGTCGTCGTAGTAGGCGTCGTTACGCACGCGCCGTCGCGGATCGGATAAGAGCTAGAAGCAGATTTCCAAACCCCCGCCGGCGCAAGTCGGCGGGGGTTTTTCATTGAATCTCCACCGGCGGTGCCGAAACCACCCCAAGGAGACTTCCATGACCGAAACACTGACCGGCGCCCAGCTCACCGTGCGCCTGCTCGAACGCCAAGGCATCACCACCGTCGCCGGCATTCCCGGCGGCGCCATCCTGCCGATCTACGATGCGCTCGGGCAATCGACGCGCATCCATCACGTGCTGGCCCGCCACGAGCAGGGTGCCGGCTTCATGGCCCAGGGCATGGCCCGCGCCACCGGCCGCCCGGCCGTCTGCCTCGCCTCCTCCGGCCCCGGCGCGACCAACCTGCTGACGGCCATCGCCGACGCCAAGCTCGATTCCATTCCGCTGGTCGCCATCACCGGCCAGGTGCCGAAGGCGATGATCGGCACCGACGCCTTCCAGGAAGTCGATACCTACGGCCTGTCGATTCCGATCACCAAGCACAACTTCCTGGTGTCGTCGGTCGAGGAACTGCTGCAGGTGATTCCGGCGGCCTTCCGCATCGCCGCCTCCGGCCGCCCGGGGCCGGTGCTGGTCGACATCCCCAAGGACGTCCAGACGCAGGCGATCGAGATCACCGACTGGCCGGCTCCTGGCGCTGCCGTTCCGGTTGCCCCGGCGGCGGCGGAAGCCATCACCGAAGCGGCGGCGATGATCGATGCGGCCGAGCGGCCGCTGCTCTACCTCGGCGGCGGCGTCGTCCATTCCGGCGCCGCAGCGGCGGCCGTCACCCTGGCCGAACAGGCCGGTCTGCCGACGGTGATGACACTGATGGCACTGGGCGCGATGCCGGTCGATCATCCGCTGTCGCTGGGCATGCTCGGCATGCACGGGGCGCGGGCGACCAACCTGGCGCTCGACGAATGCGACCTGCTGATCGCCGTCGGTGCCCGCTTCGACGATCGTGCCACGGGCAAGGTCGCGCAGTTCTGCCGCCATGCGAAGATCATCCACATCGACATCGATCATGCCGAACTGGACAAGATCAAGACGGCGCACGTCGGCATCACCGCCGATGTCGGCGAGGCGCTCGGCCAGCTGCTGCCGCGGGTCGCACCCAGCCCGCGCGCCGCCTGGCGGGCCCGCATCGGCGAACTGCAGCGGCAGTTTCCGGTGGCCGTCGCGGGTGGCGACGACCCGCTGTCGCATTTCGGCCTGATCCGCACCGTGGCTGCCTGCCTCGACGACGAGGCGATCATTGCCACCGACGTCGGCCAGCACCAGATGTGGGTCGCCCAGTATTACCCCTTGCGCCGTCCCCGCCAGTGGCTGACGTCCGGCGGCCTGGGGACGATGGGTTTCGGCGTGCCGGCGGCGATCGGCGCGGCGCTGGCCGAACCGGAACGGACCGTGGTCTGCTTCACCGGCGACGGTTCGATCCTGATGAACATCCAGGAACTGGTCACCGCCGCCGAGGAAAACGCCAACATCAAGATCGTGCTGATGAACAACGCCACGTTGGGCCTCGTGCATCAGCAGCAGACGCTGTTCTACGGCGAGCGCCTGTTTGCGTCGCAGTTCAAGGCGATGCCCGATTTCGTCGCGGTCGCCCGCGGCTTCGGCATCCGCGCCGTCGATCTCGACCGCGCCGCCAATCCCTGCGCGGCACTGCTCGAAGCCATTGCCCAGCCCGGCCCGTGCCTGATCCACGTCAGCATCGATGCCGAACAGAAAGTCTTCCCGATGGTGCCGCCGGGTGCCGCCAACCACGAAATGATCGGAAACTGAGATGAACGCCATCAATCGCAACGAACGCCAGGCCCTCGCCCGCGCCATCCTCGAAATCGACGTCAACAACCATCCCGGCGTGATGTCGCACGTGGTCGGCCTCTTTTCCCGCCGCGCCTGCAACGTCGAAGGCATCCTCTGCCTGCCGGTCGGCGACGGCCGCCTGAGCCGCATCTGGCTGCTGGTGAACGACGATCTGCGCCTGCCGCAGATGATCCGGCAGGTGGAAAAGCTGGAGGACGTCACGGCCGTCCGCCGGCATACGCCGGATCACGCCGTGTTCGGCAACCTGGAAGCCTTCTTCCGCGCCTGACGAGCCGGTGGCTCAGGACGGCTGCCGCTCGACGGCGGCCGTCCGTTCGCGGTTGCGGGCCTCGAAGCGGCGGATGACCTCCAGTTGTTCGTCGCTGATCGACTCGAAGCGCAGGCCGACCAGGTGCTGCTGGCCGACGCGACGGATGCGCATCACACTGACGTAAGCCTGCACCGGCGCCGCCAGGTCCGGCGATTCGATGGTGCAGATGCCGACCTCGCCGCTCGGCTTGGCACCGAGCACTGCGACGTCGAGCATGACGCCGACACCGGTAACCGAGAGGTCGGCCGAGGGAAATTCGAAGCGCTTGCCGCCCAGATCGAGGCCGACCTTGCCCCGCAGGTTGAAACGGCTGGAACGGCGGCGTTCTCTCACGGTGTGCTCTCGCTGTCTGGAGGGGAAGGTCATTTTCCCATGCCGTGCCGTTGCCGGCAAAAAGCCAGGCCGGCCACGACACGCCTCAAATCGGTGCGACCGGCCAGCGGCTATACTTGGCCTCCCGCCACCAGACTGTACATCCATGACCACCAGCACGCCGGCCTGGCAAAAACAGCACGATTACTCCGACATCCTCTACGACGTGGCCGAGGGCATCGCCCGCATCACCATCAACCGCCCGGCCCGGCGCAATGCCTTTCGCCCGGAAACGGTCAGCCAGCTGATTGACGCCTTTCACCGCGCACACCACGACAATGCGGTCGGCGTCATCATCCTGACCGGCGCCGGCGACGAAGCCTTCTGCTCCGGCGGCGACCAGACGGTGCGCGGCGCCGAAGGCTACATCGACGAAGGCGGCACGCCGCACCTCAACGTCCTCGATCTGCAGATGCAGATCCGCCGCCTGCCCAAGCCAGTGGTCGCCATGGTCGCCGGCTACGCCATCGGCGGCGGCCATGTGCTGCACCTGGTCTGCGACCTGTCGATCGCCGCCGACAATGCCCGCTTCGGCCAGACCGGCCCGCGCGTCGGCAGCTTCGACGCCGGTCTCGGTGCCGGCCTCTTGGCCCGCACCATCGGCATGAAGCGAGCCAAGGAAATCTGGTTGCTGTGCCGCCAATACGACGCCGCCACCGCCCTCGACTGGGGCCTGGTCAATGCCGTCGTGCCGTTGGCCCAACTGGAAGCCGAAACCGTTGCCTGGTGCCGCGACATGCTGAAGCTCTCGCCGATGGCGCTGCGCATGATCAAGGCCGGCTTCAATGCCGACACCGACGGCCTGGCCGGCATCCAGGAACTGGCCGGCAATGCCACCGGCCTGTTCTACATGTCGGCGGAAGGCCAGGAAGGCCGCAACGCCTGGCTGGAGCGCCGACCGCCCGATTTCGCCGCCTATCGCAAGCGGCCGTGAACACTGCCGACTGGCTGCCCTACGCCCTGCCCCTGCATGCGTGCTGGCAGACCAGCCGCGGCAGCACCGCCATCCGCCACGGCCGCCTGCTGCGCCTGCGTAGCGCCGATGGCCGCACCGGCTGGGGCGATTGTGCGCCACTGCCCGAATTCGGCATAGACGACACCCGCGCCAGCGCCTTCGCCGAGGAATGCGCCCAACTCGACCTGACCGCACAGCACGCCGGCCTGCCGCTCGACACCTGGCTGGGCGGCCAACCGCCGCGCGCCAGCCTGGCCGTCAACGCCAGCCTGGGCAGCCTGGCGACGGTGGACCGGCAACAACTCGCCACGGCCGTCGAAGCCGGTTTCCGGGTATTCAAGTTCAAGGTCGGCCTCGCCGCTCCCGCCGATGAACTGCGGCAACTGGCGGCGCTGGCCGGCGAATTGCCGGCCGGTAGCCAGCTGCGCCTGGATGCCAACGGCGCCTGGTTGTTCAACGATGCCCGGGACTTTCTCGCAGCCTGCCGCGAGTTGCCGGTCGAGGCCTGCGAGGAACCGCTGCGTGACCCGGAGCCGGATCAACTGGCCCGCCTGCAGGCGGCGGTCCCGTTTGCCATCGCCATCGACGAATCGCTAGCACGGCTCGGCGCAGATTTCTTTCGCCACCCGCCGGTCCGGCGCCTCGTCATCAAGCCGGCCCGTCACGGTCTGCTGGGCAGCATGGCCATCGCCCTGCGCGCCCGCGCCGCCGGGTTCGAGATCGTGATCAGCAGTGCCCTGGAGAGCAGCTGCGGGCTGCTCGCCTGCGCCCACCTGGCCGCCGCGGCAGCGCCCGAGATGGTGCATGGCCTGGCGACGGCGGCATGGTTTGTCTGCGATACGGGAATGCCGGCCCCGATCGAAAACGGGCGGCTGCTCATGCCGGGGTTGCCCGGCATCGGTTTTTGCCGGGTCGGGGAGGATGCCCCGGCCTTTCGCACGGCGCCCTGAGCCGGGCACCGGCAAGGTGCGACTACTTCTCGGGGTGCTGATCCTGGTCGTTCTGGTAGCCGGTGAACATGTTCCGCGTCTGGTTCTGCAGTTGGTCCTGCATCGACTGGAACATCTTCTTCGACTGATCCATGTAGGCGGTCATCATGCTCTGCATGGCCGGCTGCTGGAAATTCAGGAACTGGGTCCAGAAATCGGCCTGCAGGTGGCTGTGGTCGCCGGCGCCGTACACCGAACGCGACTGGTCCTGCAGCTTGTTCTGGAAATCGACAAAGGTCTTCATGTTGTTTTCCAGATACTTGCCGAGCATCCCCTGCATGGCGCTGCCATAGAAGCGGATGAAGCCGTTCAGCAACTCGCAGGAAAACAACGGCACACCGCCGGACTCTTCCTCAAGGATGATCTGCAGCAGGATGCTGCGCGTCAGGTCCTCTTCGGTCTTGGCGTCGACCACCTTGAAAGCTTCAAACTTGAGGACCAGATCCTTGACGTCGCTCAGCGTGATGTAGGCGCTCGTCTTGGTATCGTAAAGACGACGGTTGGGGTATTTCTTGATCAGACGTACCGTTTCCGACATGCTGCGATCCTTCATGCAAGTTTTGTGTGCAGTGCAACATTATAACGCAAAAAAAGGGCCCCCGAAGGCGCCCTTTTCTGGTGCAGCGTAATTGCTTACTGGTAGTACAGGCCGCCGTTGATGTTGATCGTCGCGCCGGTGGTGAAGCCGGACAGCTCGTTCGACAGGTAGGCACAGGCGTAGCCGATTTCTTCCGGCTTGGCCAGGCGCTTCATCGGCACGGAACCGACGATGCCTTCCAGCACTTCCGGCTTGATCGCCATAACCATTTTGGTAGCGACGTAGCCCGGGGCGATGGCGTTGACGGTCACGCCCTTGGCGGCCAGTTCGGCGGCCAGAGCCTTGGTGAAGCCGATGACACCGGCCTTGGCGGCCGAGTAGTTGGTCTGGCCGGCCTGACCCTTGACGCCGTTGACCGACGAGATGTTGATGATGCGGCCCCAGCCGCGTTCGGCCATCTTGGCGGAAACCTGCTTGGTCATGTTGAACAGC
>DASUZG010000255.1:0-5081 GCA_036376995.1 Azonexus sp.
GAGCACGCCGTCCGGACCGATCACCGCGTCCTCGAAATGGCAGAAGGCGGCGATGCGCGTGCCGGCGCCGACCTTGACGTTCTTCAGCACGCAGTAGGGGCCGACTTCGACGGCGTCGGCCAGCTCGACCGTGCCTTCGAAGACGCAGCCGACGTCGATGGCCACATCGCGGCCATGCTTCAGTTCGCCGCGGATGTCGATGCGCGCCGGGTCGGCCAGGCGCACGCCGGCGACCAGCAGCTGGTCGGCCAGGTTGCGCTGGTGCTGGCGCTCGAGTTCGGCCAGCTGGACCTTGCTGTTGACCCCGAGCACTTCCCATTCGCCTTCGGGCTGCGCGGTGCGCACCGGCAGGCCTTCAGCCACGGCCAGTGCGACGATGTCGGTCAGGTAATACTCGCCCTGGGCGTTGTCGTTCTTCAGCCGGCCCAGCCAGTCGGCGAGTCGCGCCGTCGGCATGACCATGATGCCGGTGTTGATCTCGCGGATGGCCTTCTCGGCTTCTGTCGCATCCTTCTGCTCGACGATGCGCTGCACGTGGCCGGCGGCGTCGCGGACGATGCGCCCGTAGCCGGAGGGGTCGGCAAGATCGACGGTGAGGATGGCCAGGCCGTCGCGGCCGGCCTGCAGCAGGCGCTTCAAGGTCGCCGCCGTGGTCAGCGGCACGTCGCCGTAGAGGACCAGGGTCTGGGCCGCGGCGCCGAGTTGCGGCAGGGCCTGGGCGACGGCGTGGCCGGTGCCCAGCTGCTGGGCCTGCTCGGCCCAGGCGAGGTCGGGCGCGGCCAGCGTGGCGCGGACGGTGTCGCCGCCGTGGCCGTAGACGACGACCAGTTTTTCCGGGGCCAGCGTGCGCGCTGTGTCGATGACGTGCTGGGCCAGCGCCTTGCCGGCGACCGGGTGCAGCACCTTGGGCAGGTTGGAATGCATGCGCTTGCCTTGGCCGGCAGCGAGAATGACGATGTTCATAAGCGAGTTTTCAGTCGGGTGCCGGCCGGCGGCCGGCCATTGTCATGCGGATTTCTTGTCGTCCTGGCCGGCCAGGATTTCGCCGAGCACGGCCTTGCCGCGCGTCGATACCGCCCAGTGCAGGACGTTCTTGTCGTTGATCCGGGTCTCGATGACGCCCAGCCCCTTCATCACCGTCAGCCGGTGGCTGACGAAATCGCGGGCCTGGCCGGTGCGTTCGCAGATGGCGGCGAGATTGCCGTAGACGAAGCTTTCCTCGGCCAGTGCGCGCAGGATCTCGACGTCGTTGTAGGACAGCACTTCGCGCGGTTCCGGCTCGCTGGCGACCGGTTCGAGGCGGGGTGCGGCGGCGGCAGCCTCCTCCTCAAGCCGCTGCCGCTTCAACTGGACGACTTCGCGGCGGACCTGGTCGAGCTGGCCGAAGAGGCGCTGGGCGACGTTTTCCATCAGGCGCCGCGAAGCGACCACGTAGATCAGGCAGAAGCCGGCGAAGGCGAAGAAATCGACCGGCTTGGTGCGCGCGCCTTCGAGCAGGGTGCTGGAAATCATGTTCAGGAACAGCGGCACGGTCAGCGCCGCGACAATGCCGAGCACCGGGTATTTCAGCCAGTCACGGTGGCCCGGCTCGCCCTGGCGGTCGGCCAGGAAATAATTGGCGGCGCCGCCGAGGATGCCGGCCGCCACCATGATGGCCAGGATCAGCAGCATGTGCGTATCGACGGCGCCGGCGGGCGCGGAGACCTGGAAAGCGGTTTGCAATTCTGCCGACATGTGTTTTCCCCCTTGTGCCCGTCATTCTCACACGATTGCCACGGGCTGTCGAAGCAGGATGCCTGGACGGCGATCAGGCCAGGGCGTGCTTGCGCCGCTCCGTCTTGCGCTCGGCCAGCAGCACCCATTCGCCTTCCGGCGACTGGTGTTCGAGGCGGACATTGAAGCCCCACAGGGTCGCCATGTGCTCCAGCGCCGCCAGGCTGGCCGGCGCCAGCGGCCGGCGCTGATGGGCGAAATGGCGCAGGGTCAGCGAGCGGTCGCCGCGCAGGTCCACGTTCCAGACTTGGATGTTGGGGTCGCTGCTGCCGAGGTTGTAGTGCTCGGACAGGTTGCGGCGCAGCATCCGGTAGCCCTGCTCGTCGTGGATGGCATCGACCTTGAGCTTGGCCTGGCTGTCGTCGTCGAGCACCGAGAACAGCCGGAACTCGCGCATCAGCCGCGGCGACAGGTATTGCGCGATGAAGCTCTCGTCCTTGAAGTTGCGCATCGCGAAGTCGAAGGTCTCGCGCCAGTCGGAGCCGGCGATGTCGGGGAACCAGGCGCGGTCCTCGTCGTCCGGGCGCTCGCAGATGCGGCGGATGTCCTGCCACATGGCGAAGCCCAGCGCGTAGGGATTGATGCCGGAATACCACTTGCTGGTGTAGGGCGGCTGGTACACGACGTTGGTGTGCGACTGCAGGAATTCGAGCATGAAGCCGTCGTCGATGCGGCCCTCGTCGTACAGCGTGTTGAGCAGCGTGTAGTGCCAGAAGCAGGCCCAGCCCTCGTTCATCACCTGGGTCTGCCGCTGCGGGTAGAAGTACTGGCCGATCTTGCGCGTGATGCGGACGATCTCGCGCTGCCAGGGTTCGAGCAGCGGCGCGTTCTTCTCGATGAAGTACAGCAGGTTCTCTTCCGGTTCCTCCGGAAAGCGCCGTTCCTCGGCGGCGGCCACCGCCGTGTCGTGGCGCGGCAGGGTCCGCCACAGGTCGTTGACCTGGGCCTGCAGGTAGGCCTCGCGCTCGCGCTGGCGGTGCTTCTCCTTTTCCAGCGACAGCGGCGGCGAGCGCTTGTAGCGGTCGACGCCAAGATTGGACAGGGCGTGGCAGGCGTCGAGCAGCTGTTCGACGGCTTCCAGGCCGTGGCGCTCCTCGCATTCGGCGATGTAATTGCGGGCGAAGACCAGGTAATCGATGATGGCATCGGCGCTGGTCCACTGCTTGAACATGTGGTTGCCCTTGAAGAAGGAGTTGTGGCCGTAGGCGGCATGGGCGATGACCAGCGCCTGCATGGTCAGCGTGTTCTCCTCCATCAGGTAGGCGATGCACGGATCGGAATTGATCACGATCTCGTAGGCCAGGCCCATCTGGCCGCGCTTGTAGCGGTTCTCGGTCTCGAGGAAATGCTTGCCGAAGGACCAGTGGTGGTAATAGACCGGCATGCCGATCGCCGCGTAGGCGTCCATCATCTGCTCGGCGGTGATGATTTCCAGCTGGTGGCGGTAGGTGTCGAGGCCGTAGTTGCGGGCGACGCGGCCGATCTCCTCGTCGTAGCGGGCGATCGCCTCGAGCGTCCAGTCCGAGCCGGTGGCGATCAGGCGGGATTTTTTCTTGGTCATGCCAGGCGCTTCCGGAACAGTTCGCGAAATACCGGGTAGATGTCGCTGACCTCGGCGATGTGCTGCATGGCGAAGACGCCGGCGTGGCTGGTTTCCAGCTTCTCGTACTCGTGCCACAGGTTCTGCGGTTCACCGTCGGTTATCTCGATGTAGGCGTAGTACTGGACCAGCGGCAGGATCGCGCCGGCCAGCAGCTCGCGGCATTCCGGCGAATCGTCGTTCCAGTTGTCGCCGTCGGAGGCCTGGGCGCCGTAGATGTTCCAGACGTTGCTGGCGTAGCGCGCGCTGATGATCTGGTGCATCAGCTTGAGCGCGCTGGAGACGATGGTGCCGCCGGTCTCGCGCGAGTGGAAGAAATCCTCCTCGTCGACTTCCTCCGCCATCGTGTGGTGGCGGATGAAGACCACCTCGATGTGCTCGTAATTGCGGTTGAGGAACAGGTAGAGCAGCATGAAGAAGCGCTTGGCCATCTGCTTGCGGGCTTCGTCCATCGAGCCGGAGACGTCCATCAGGCAGAACATCACCGCCTGCGTCGACGGCTGCGGCACGCGGATGCGGTTGCTGTAGCGCAGGTCGAACGGGTCGATGAACGGGATCGCCTCGTGCCGCGCCTTCAAGCAGGCGATCTCGCGCTGCAGCCGGGCGACCTCGGCTTCGTCGACCGGCATTTCGTCGAGCGCCTGCTCCAGCTCGGCCTGCAGGGCGCGCAGGCGGGTGGCATAGGGGCCGCCGACGGCGACCCGGCGTCCGGCCGCGCCGCGCATGGTGCGCACCAGGTTGATGTTGGTCGGCACGCCGGTCTGCGTGTAGCCGGCGCGCACCCGCTTGTACTCGTCGATGCGGGCCAGCTGGCGCTTGACCAGGTTGGGCAGGGCCAGCTCGTCGAAGAAGATGTCGAGGAATTCGTCGCGGGTCAGCGTGAATACGAAATCGTCGAGGCCCTCGCCGTCCGGACTGGCCTGGCCGCGGCCCTGTCCCTGCCCGCCCGACGGCGGGCGGTCCATCTGGTCGCCGGTCTGGTAGCGGTCGTTGCCGGGATGCACCGATTCGCGCACGCCGCCGCGGCCGTGGCGGAACTGCGGTTCGCTGATGTCCTGGCCGGGAATGCCGACCTTTTCGCCGCTTTCCAGATCGCGGATGCCGCGCTTGGCGATGGCCTCGGCCACCGCCTTGCGGATCTGGCCCTTGAAGCGCCGGATGAACCGGCTGCGGTTGATCGAACTCTTGTTCCTGCTGTCCTGCCGTCGGTCGACGATGCGTACCGTCATGTGACCTCCCAGTTTCAGGATCGCGCGATCCTCGCCTGCCCGATCCTAGTCTCTCGCCTCGCGAACCTCAATCAGGAACTCTTCCTGACCCGCAGATACCATTCGCACAGCAGGCGCACCTGCTTCTCCGTATAGCCCTTGGCGATCATCCGTTCGACGAAGTCCTGGTGCTTCTTCTGCTCGTCGGCGCTGGCCTTGGTGTTGAAGGAAATGACCGGCAGCAACTCCTCGGTGTTGGAGAACATCTTCTTCTCGATCACCGCGCGCAGCTTCTCGTAGGAGGTCCAGCTCGGATTCTTGCCGTCATGCTTGGCCCGGGCGCGCAGCACGAAATTGACCACCTCGTTGCGGAAGTCCTTCGGGTTGCTGATGCCGGCCGGCTTCTCGATCTTCTCCAGCTCGTCGTTCAAGGCACCGCGGTCGAGCATCTCGCCGGTGTTCGGATCGCGGAATTCCTGGTCCTGGATCCAGAAGTCGGC
>DASUZG010000256.1:0-2623 GCA_036376995.1 Azonexus sp.
CCGGTCAGCAGCGCCATCGCCGCCAGCAGTGTGAGATTGACGCGGTAGGCGCGCGACAGGTTGGCCGCTTCATCGGCTGCCGCGGCCGGCGTCTCGAGCAGCACGCCGGGCGGCAACAGCGGCTGCAGCGCGGCCTGCGCTGCGGCAGGGGTCAGGCCATCGGCCAGCCGCAGGTCGATGCGCGTCAGCCGGCCGAGGCGGCCGAACTGCTGCTGCACGGCGGCGATATCCATCACCGCCAGGCGCCGGCTGTCGGCCGCCCCCGGCAGATCGCCCCGTACCGGCAGATCGAGCGTGGCGCTGCCGGCCTGCAGCGTCAGTCGCCCGCCGACCGGCACCCCGAGTACTTGTTGCGCGGCAGCGGCGAGAAACAGCCCGTCGCCGGCCAGCGCCGCGAAGCGCCCACTGCCGGTGGCCGGATTGGGCAGCAGCGCCGGGCTGACGGCGGTGGCAGCGAGCACATCGAGGCCGAGCAACTGCAGGCTCTCCTCGCGGCCGACCAGCTTGGCCTCGACCTCGACCACGGGGCTCGCCGCCGCCACTTCCGGACGGGCGGCGAGCACGGCGTAGAGCCCTTCGTCGAAGCCGGCGCGCGGCCCGACCACCTGCAGGTCGGCCGCCCCGGCCAGCGTGCGCAGGCCACGCTCGAACTCGGCCAGCGCCGCCTCGTGCACCGCCTGCACGGCCATGCCCAGCGCCACGCCGAGCACGATGGCCAGGCCGGAAAGGAGCGTCGCCAGCCGGCGCCGTTCCAGCGAACCGAGAAAGACCGGCGCCAGGCTCACGGTGCCAGCCCCTGCGGCGTCAGGCGCAGCACGCGGTCGGCAGTGGCCGCCGCCAGCGGCGAATGGGTGACCAGGATGCCGCCCGCTCCGGCGCCGCGGATGCGCTCGCCGAGCAGGTCCAGCACCCGCGCCGCGTTGGTCGGGTCGAGATTGCCGGTCGGCTCGTCGGCCAACACCAGACGCGGGCGATGGACGAGCGCCCGGGCGATGGCCACCCGCTGCAACTCGCCGCCGGACAGCTCGCGCGGCCAGCCCTCGCCGCGCCCGTCCAGCCCGACCGCCTCGAGCAACTGCTGCGCCGGATCGGCAGCGGCGGCACCATCGACGCCCTGCAGCCACAGGGGCAGCGCCACGTTGTCCCGCACCGACAGATGCGGCAGCACGTGAAAGGCCTGGAAGACGAACCCCATCCGGTCGCGGCGCAGGCGCGTCAGGGCATCCTCGTCGAGGCCGCCGTAGTCCTGCCCGTCGAGTACCAGGCGGCCGCTGTCGGGCTGGTCCAGCCCGGCGATCAGGTTGAGCAGGGTCGATTTGCCGACGCCGGATTCGCCGACGATGGCCACGTACTCGCCCGCCGCCAGGCGCAGCGACACGTCGTGCAGCACGCGGCGGGCGTTGAACTGGCGGCAGAGGGCGGCAATCTCGAGCATGGCCATGGGAGGCGAAGCGTTCCGGAAAATTCCCGTTATACGCCGGGAATATCCTGTCAGCAGCAATCAGCCCGTGCCGCGCCTCGCGCTGGCCATCACCGCGCGCTAGCTTGGCGTGACCTCAGATCTTCAGCGGAACGCCCTTGCGGTCGCGGCCATAGACCCGCGGTTTGCAGTAGGTATCGATGATCGGCGTCAGCGAGTTCATCAGCAGCACGGCGAAGGCAATCCCTTCGGGGTAGCCGGCCCAGGTGCGGATGACGTAGGTCAAGAGGCCGCAACCGGCGCCGAACACCAGCTTGCCGAGCGGCGAATTGGGCGAGGTGACGTAGTCGGTGGCGATGAAGAAGGCGCCGAGCATGGCGCCGCCCGACAGCACGTGGCTGGTGGCATCGAGATAGTGCGTCGGATCGACCGCATGCAGGATGGCCGCCGGCAGCGCGAGGCCGGCCAGCATGGCGAGCGGAATGTGCCAGCTGATGATGCGCAGGAAGATCATCGCCACGCCGCCACCGGCGATCAGCCAGGCCGCGGTCTCGCCCATGCTGCCGGGGCGGCTGCCGAGATAGGACAGCGCCGGCGTCTCGGCCGCCGATTGCAGCAGATCGACGCCGCGCGACAGTTCGGTCTTGGCGAAGCCCAACGTGGTGGCGCTGGTCAGCGCGTCGAAAGCCGGGGTGATGCCCTTGAGCAGGATCAGCAGGCCTTCGAGCGGGCCGGGCGAGCCGACCGCGAACAGCGGCGCCGGGCCGACCCAGGCGGTCATCTGCACCGGGAAGGAAATGAGCAGCGCGACGCGGGCGACCATGGCCGGGTTGAAGAGGTTCTGGCCGAGGCCACCGAAGGCCTGCTTGGCCAGCGTGGTGGCGAACAGACCGCCGAAGGCGCCGATCCACCACGGCGCCCAGGGCGGCAGCGAGACGGCCAGCAGCCAGCCGGTCAGCACCGCCGAGCCGTCGAGCAGCACCGGGCCGGCGGCGCGGTTGCGCAGGCGCAGCACGAAGAATTCGCCGAACACCGCGAAGCCGACGGTGACGATCCACAGGTAAATCGCCGGCCAGCCGTACAGCCAGAAGCCGTACAGCGTGGCCGGCAGCAGCGCGGCCATGACCGTGGCCATGATGCGCCCCGGGTTGTTGCTCGTGACCGTATGGGGCGCCGGTACCGGCGCAGCGAGGTGGTGGCTCA
>DASUZG010000257.1:0-2357 GCA_036376995.1 Azonexus sp.
CTTCTACATGCCACGCCCCCAACGATCCGCGTCTCGAAGGGCCTGGACCGTGCAAGCTTGAGGTCACTGGCCCCCCGTTGAGGTGCATGCCGCGTCGGCTCAAGCAGCGAACACTCATGCTGCGCCTGCTTGTCCAACTGCGCGATGACGCCGGTCTGGATCAGACCTCGTTGGCGCACCGGCTGGACATCACCCAGAGCGAAATCAGCAAGTACGAGCGAGGTGAGCGAAACCTGGATGTGCTGCGGCTTCGAGAGTGGCTGCACGCCTTGGAGGTTGCGTTTCCGACCTTCGTCAACACGCTCGACCAGGAACTGAAACGGCAAGAAGCAGCCTTGGTCACGTGACCGTGACCAAGGCGCCGCTGCACGTTTCGGCGCCGTCGGTCCTTTGCTGGACAGGACGCCCCACCCTTTGAAGGGATCGAAGTGCGTCGGTTGCATGGCAACCGACCACGAGGCGACCGGTGAGAACCTGACCGACGGGAACCGAAGCCGCGGTTGGTGGCTACCGCTTCACGCAGGTGAAGGAAGCAGCCGCGTTGACGTCACCGGCCCCGTTGTAGTGCGGCCATTCCGGATAGTCGCAAAGCGGCCTCGTGCGGCCCGGCACGCCCACCGTGTCGGTGGTCACCTGATTCTTCGGTGCGACGTCGCCTTCGACCCACTGCTCCAGCGCCGTGAGCGAGTCCCAGGTCGCATTGAACTGGCTGCTGACGGCATGGCCGTAGCCCGGGACCTCGTAGTAGCGCGCAAACCCGTCGACCCTGCGCTGCCCCATGGTTTGCACCAGACGCTCGTAGTAGTCGGCCGTCGCGCGGGAGCTGACCAACACGTCCTGCAATCCGTGTGCGAGGAGTAACTTGCCACCCCGCTTGGCGAACTGGGAGATGTCGGGCGACTGATTGATCATCCGGCTCAGCTCGCGCCAGCGAAGCTGCCATTGACTGTGCTGCTGGGGGTCGAAGGACAGCGGATCGAAGCTCAGGTCTCGTGTAATCATGTACTTCAGCACCCCGTCCAGCTGCCGGCTGATGTAAGGGGCCCCCGTTGGCATCGGGTTGGCCGGCTGCGCCGAATTGAGGTTGAGGAACACCACGGTCGGCTGCACGGGCGATGCCGAAGTCATGCCGAGGTCCGCGCCCCAGACATTGTAGCCGGGGTAACCCTTGTTGCCACGAGCCAGCGGGAATGCAAAGTGGGCCGGCTCGTTCATCACGCGAATGGCCGCGATCTGCGCGTCTGACAGGCAGGTGTCGCCGAGCTCGGCTCCGCCGGCACAGCGCAGCGGGGATAAACCTCGCATGGCCGTCGCCGGGTCGAACGTGGCATTGCACGCCGCCTGGTTGCTGACCAGACCGTCCATGACCCCGTCAAGTGCATCGCAGGCCTGCATGGCCGACTGGAACAGGGCCAGGCGCTTGTTCGCGTTGGGATAGGCCCCCGGCTTCGACAGCGCCAGCGTCGCCACCTGTCCGCCCAGCATGGCAGAGGCCTGATTCCATGCCGGGTACCAAGCGATGGCCCCCTCCCAGTCCTGCGGCCACTGCTGGATGCTCTGCAAGGCCTCGCGGCCGCCGGTGGAGCCGCCAGCGAAGTACGACTTCAGCGGCGCTGCCCCATAGCGGGCCATGATCACGACCATCGCTGCATCGCGCGTCTTCTTCAGCGCGTTGCCGCCCCAGTTGGCCAGCGCTTCATCGTTCAGGCCGAAGGAGCCGTCCAGCGAGCCCAGTGGACCGGCCTGGTGACCGGAATCGCTGGCAAACACCGCGTAGCCGCGGTTGACGGGCAGCATGGCACCTCCGCCGGCCGGAACGTTGCCGACGACGCTGGGAATGCTGCCGTCGAAGCCGCCGCCGCCATACATCAGCGCCTTCTGATTCCAAGCGGCCGGCAGGGCGACGCGAAAGAGGATGTTGGGCGCGGTGGGGTCCACCGGGAAGATGGCGGCGTTCACGAGGCAGTGTTCAGCGACGCTGCTGGTGGGCGCCACGACGGCGGCGCTCGTTACCGCGCCCCCGGTGGTCGGCAGCCCGATGGCGCTGGCGGGGATCGCCATGCCGGCCAGGTTCGCGCAGTTCGTCTGCGCAGCCGCCATGGGCGAAGCGCAGGCCATCAAGATCAGGGCGGCCAAACCGCGGCCCGACAAGCGGGTCTCTCTAATTTCATGCAGGCTGTCCATGTCGCCTCCTTGGTTGCACTGAAAGGCCCACGCAGTCGCGCGCGGATTGGTGAAAAGCGAGCACCGGCCACAGGGGTCCGGGCGCGGCCGACCCCTCCGACAAGAACTGGTGCCAGTTCCGGATCGCGCCGGTCCGGAGGATAAGGAAAACAAACGCCCTTTTTCGCGCAGCT
>DASUZG010000258.1:0-8223 GCA_036376995.1 Azonexus sp.
GTGAATTTGAGCGCGTTGCCGACCAGGTTGATCAGGATCTGGCGCACCCGCCCGGGGTCGCCGAGCAGGCTGGCCGGCAGCCCGGCCTCGCCGCCGCCGTCCAGCCGGATGCCGCGCAGGCCGGCCTGCGGCCCGAGCAGGGTCAGCGTCTCGGCGAGCACGGCGGCCGGCGCGAAGGGAATGCATTCGATATGCAGCTTGCCGGCCTCGACCTTGGAGAAGTCGAGAATGTCGTTGATCAGGCCGAGCAGGCCGTCGGCGCTCTGGCGGATGGTCTCGGCGTAGTCGCGCTGCTCGGCGCTGAGCGGGCTGCCGAGCAGGAGCTCGGTCATGCCGATGACGCCGTTCATTGGCGTGCGGATCTCGTGGCTCATGTTGGCCAGGAAGCTGCTCTTCGCCACGTTGGCCGCCTCGGCGGCACGGCGGGCGGCCTCGAGCTGATCGAGGGCGTGCATGCGCTCGAGGAAGGCGCCGGCCCAGCGCGCCAGCATGCGGACGAATTCGAGGTCGGACGGGTCGAAATCGTGGTCGCGGCCGCTCGACGACGAGAAATTGACAGTGCCGTAGAGGCGGCCGTCGCAATGGATCGGCATGCCGAGGTAGGCGGCCAGGTGGAAGTCGCGGAAGCACGGGTGCTCGCGCCAGCCCTGGCGCTCGGCGTCGGCGATGGCCAGCACGTCGCCGGCGCGCAGCGTGTCGCTGCAGTAGGTGTCGCCGAGCGGGAATTCCTGGCCGTCAGCCAGCGTGCCCGGCGGCGAGACCTGGACTTCGACGCGGTAGCGGTCGCTGTCGCGGTCGATGAAGCTGACGATGCCGTAGGGCAGGCGCAGGTGGTCGACCGCGACGCGCAGCGCGGCGCGCAACGTCTCGCGCGGCTCGAGGCCGGTCAGCGCGACGATGTCGTTGAGCGCGCGCAGCGCCGCCAGCTGGCGCTGCAGGCGGATGTCCTGCAGGCGCTGTTCGGAGATGTCGAGCTTGACCGCGACGTAGTGCGTGGCCCGCTCGGCGGCGTCGCGGATCGGCGCGATGATCGCCCGCTCGTGGAACAGCGTGCCGTCCTTGCGCCGGTTGACCAGCTCGCCTTCCCAGGTGGCGCCGGTGGCCAGCGTCGCCCACATGGCGGCGTAGATGTCCGGGTCGGTCAGGCCCGACTGCAGGATGCGCGGATTCTGGCCGAGCACTTCGGCCGGCGTGTAGCCGGTGGTGTGCGTGAAATGCGGATTGACGTACTCGATGGCCGGCTGCAGGTCGGTGATGACGATGCTGGTCGGGCTCTGCTCGACGGCCTGCGACAGGCGGCGGATCAGGCTGTCGCGGCGGCGCTCCTCGGACAGGTCCTCGAATACCCCGACGTAATTGACGACGCGCCCGCGGCTGTCGCGCACCGCCGAGATGGTCAGCCATTCCTCCATCAGGCTGCCGTCCTTGCGCCGGTTGATAATTTCGCCGCGCCACAGGTCGTGCTCGGCGATGTCGGCCCACATCGCCCGGTAGAAGGAGGCATCGTGGTGGCCGGAGGCGAAGACCTGCGGATTGCGCCCGAGCAGTTCGCCGGCGGGAAAGCCGGAGACTTCCTCGAGGCGCGGATTGACGGCGACGATGCGGACCGCGGCGTCGGTGATCAGCACGCCGTTGGTGCTGTGCTGGAAGACCTGCGCCGCCAGCCGCCGTTCCTCCTGGGCCTGTTCCTCGCCGCGCAGGCTGCGCCGCATGCGCAGGATCATCGTGCTGCCGAGGGCGATGACGGCCAGCAGCGGCAGGCCGATGGCCAGCAGCGTGCGCTGCGTGTCGGCCTGCCAGGCGGCCAGCGCCTGCTGGCGATCGACGCGCACGACGACAAAGGCCGGGTAGCTGCGCGAGGCGCGGAAGACGCTCAGCTCCGGTGCCGCCTGCGTGTCGTCGGGGGCGAAGCGGCCGATCTCGCTGTCGCGCATCTGCTGCAGCTGCGCCGCCGACGGGCCGCGGCTGCCGGGGCCCGGGGCCTCGGCCGAGGACAGCAGCAGGGTGCCGTCGTAGCCGAGCAGCTCGACCTGGCTCAGGCGGCCATTGACGTGGCGGGCGATGTGGCTGAGGAAATAGTCCGGATTGAGCGCCGCCAGCAGCTGGTACTGTTGCCCGGCCACGCTGGCGTCGCGCAGCAGCGGCAGGAAGCCGGGTTCGCCGGGGGCGGCCGGCCGGCTCGCGGTGGTCGGCTGGCCGTCGGCGAAGTCGCGGCCGCGCCACGGCGGACCGAGGCGCAGCACGGGCGTGCGGCCGTCCGGCCCCGGCGGCGGCGCGAAGGCAGTGGTGTCGACCCGCTGCTCCTGGTCGGCCGGGTTGGAGCTGGCGAGGATGCGGCCATCACCATCGGCGATCGCCAGCGAACGGAAGAACAGCAGGCGGCGCGCGATGCCTTCGAGATGGGCGCCGGCCAATGGCGGCACGGTGGCGCCCAGGCCGAGGCCGTCGGGCAGGCCCTGCAGCGTCAGGTTGGCCAGGTTCAGCGTCTGCGTCAGCTGGTCCTCGATCACCCGCGCCTGCGCCTCGGCGTCGGCCAGGTGCTTGTCGAGGGTGGCCTGGCGCAGGCTGTAGACATTGACCAGCGTGCCGGCGACGACGGACAGTACGAGCAGCGCCTGGAGGCCGATCAGCAGCCAGATCAGGCGCCGGGAATGGGTTCCGGACATGGGCGGGGAATCAGTCGAAGACGGCGATCGGCGTCAGTCCGTGGCGTTCGGCGGCGGCGCGCAGCTGGCCGTTGCGCTTGGCGGCGGCGACGAACTGCTCGACCCGGGCGTGCCAGCGATCGTCGCCGGGACGCATGGCCCAGGCGTAGGGGGTGATGTGATAGGGGCGCTCGGGCTTGATCAGCCGCGCCCAGTCGGTGGTCTTCAGCATGCGCTGGCTGAACGGGAAGTCGGTCATGAACACGTCGGCGCGTCCGGCCTCCACTTCCTGCTCGCGGGCATGCGGCGTGTCCAGCACCTTCAGCGTGGCCGCCTTCAGCTTGTCGCGCATCACCGTCTCGTGCAGCGTGCCGCGGGCCACCGCGACCAGCGTGCCCGGCTTGTCGATGTCGTTCCAGTGCTTGATGCGGCGGTTGCCCTGGCTGGTGATGGCGTAGATGTCGCTGGCCAGGTGCGGCCGCGTGAAGCGCAGGTGGGCCTGGCGCGGCGGCGTGATGCCGATGGCGAACATGGCGATGTCGCAGCGCTCGGCGAGCACGTCGTCGATCAGCCGGGCGAAGGAGCTGTCGACGAACTCGACATTGGCCGCCAGTTCGCGCCCGAGGGCGCGCGCCATGTCGATGTCGATGCCGGACAGTTGCTGGGTCTTCGGATCGCGGTAGCTGATGCCGAAATAGTCCGGCCAGATGCAGACGCGCAGCGTCCGGCTGTCGGCGATGCGCGCCAGGACGTCGCCCCCGGCCGACGCGGCGGGCGCAAGGGCGAGCAGCGAGGCGAACAGCAGCGTGGCGCGCAACATGGGCGGGATATGACGTTCGTTATAGCGACGGCCGCAGTGTAGCAAAAGCCGCCGCCCCGCACACCGGCCGGCTGCGCGCTCAGGCGCGCTGGATCAGCTCGACCTTGTAGCCGTCCGGGTCTTCGACGAAGGCGATGATGGTCGTGCCGTGCTTCATCGGCCCGGCCTCGCGCACCACCTTGCCGCCGCAGCGCTTGATCTCGGCGCAGGCCGCGGCCGCGTCGGGCACCGCCAGCGCGATGTGGCCGTAGCCGGTGCCGAGGTCGTAGGCCGGCGTATCCCAGTTGTGCGTCAGCTCCAGCACGGCGCCTTCGCTTTCCGGGCCGTAGCCGACGAAGGCCAGCGTGAAGCGGCCGTCCGGGTAGTCCTGGCGGCGCAGCAGCTGCATGCCGAGCACTTCGGTGTAGAAGGCGATGGAGCGGTCGAGCTCGCCGACGCGGAGCATGGTGTGGAGAATGCGCATGGTGGGTTCGGGGGATCAGGGGCTGAGGTGGGGAATGTCCCGCCCTTGCTGGCGGAGCTGCTGACGGCGGCTGCGCCAGTCGGGACAGAGCTGCTCGACCACAGACCAGAAACGCGGGCTGTGGTTCATTTCCTTGAGGTGGGCCAGTTCGTGGCAGACCACGTAATCGACGAGCGGCAGCGGCAGGAACAGCAGCCGCCAGTTGAGCGCGATGCCGCCGCGGGCGCTGCAACTGCCCCAGCGGGTGCGCGCCGAGGACAGGCGCAGGGGCGGCAGGGCGACGCCGAGGGCCGGGGCGTAGTGCGCCAGGCGCTCGGCGAACACGGCGCGGGCCTTTTCGCGCAGGGCCTTTTCCAGCAGCGTGCGGGCATCGGTGGCGGCCGAGGGCCACAGGTGCAGGCGTTCGCCGACCCATTGCCAGCGGGCGCGGCCGAGCGGCGTCACGGTGACGGTCAGCGGCTGGCCGAGCAGCGACAGCACGGTGCCGTCTTCCACCGCCAGCGGGCCGGCGGCCGGCCGTGTCTGCCAGGCGGCCAGCTTGTCGAGCACCCACTGGCCGTGCTGGCGGATCAGCGCCTCGATGTCGCCGTGGCGGGCTTTCAGCGGGGCGCCGATGCGCAGGCCGCGCTGGTCGATGGTCAGGCCGATGGTGCGCCGCCGGCTGCGGCGCAGGCGGTAGGCGATGCTCTGCCCGCCGAGGTCGATGCGGTAGCCGGCCTCAGGTGGCGTCGTGCTGGACATCCGAATAGCGGTGCGGCGCGAGGCGGTGCATTTCCGCCTCGATCCATTCCTCGGCGCGGCGGTTGACCTCGTGTTCGGTCAAGCCGGTGGCGTCGAAGGCCGGACCGATGCTGACGGTGATGGTCCCGGGCTTCTTCAGGAAGGCCTGGCGCGGCCACAGTTCGCCGGCATTGTGGGCGACCGGCACGACCTTGCAGCCGACGTGGGTGGCGAGATAGGCGCCGCCGGCCTTGTAGCGCCGCTTCTCGCCCGGCGCCACGCGCGTGCCTTCGGGGAAGACGATGACGTAGAAACCCTGCTGCAGCCGCTCGCGGCCCTGGCTGACGACCTGCTCGAGCGCTTCCTTGCCGGCCGTGCGGTCGATCGAGATCATCTTCATCGCCCCCAGTCCCCAGCCGAGCAGCGGAATGGAGAGCAATTCCTTCTTCAGCACGAAGACGCAGTAGGCGCCGGCCGGCACGTAGTCCTGCAGGGTCATCGTCTCCCACGCCGACTGGTGCTTGGCGAGGATCACGCAGGGTTCCGCCGGCATGTTCTCGAGGCCGAGCACGCGCGGCCGGATGCCGAGGATGTTCTCGACGCCGAACTGCACGCCGAGGCGCCACAGCTTGCCGGTGCGGTAGCCCCAGCGGCCGCGCAGGACCAGCGCCGCGAAGATGACCAGCGGAATGGTCGGCAGCGACCAGAGGATGGCGTAGGCCATGAACAGGGTGGAACGCAGCGCGATCATGCCTTGCCTTTCGCGAGGATGGCGTCGACGGCGCGCGCCAGGTCGGGGAAAACCTGCGTGCCGTCGGGCAGATGGCCGTCGGCCTGGGTCTTTTCGCCCTTGCCGGTGAGCACCAGCATCGGCAGGCAGCCGGCGGCGGCGCCGGCCTGCAGGTCGCGCAGCGAGTCGCCGACGGTCGGCACGCCGTCGAGCGACATGTTCAGCGTCTGCGAAATGCGCTTGAACATGCCCGGCTTCGGCTTGCGGCAGTCGCAGTCGGAATCGGCCGCATGCGGACAGTAGAAGATGGCCTCGATGCGCCCGCCGATGGTGAATAGTGCCTTGTGCATCTTCTCGTGGATCTGGTTCAGCATGTCCATGTCGAACAGGCCGCGACCGACACCCGACTGGTTGGTGGCGACGACCACGCGGTAGCCGTGCTGGTTCAGGCGGGCGATGGCCTCCAGGCTGCCGGGGATCGGCTTCCATTCGGCCGGGCTCTTGATGAACTGGGCCGAATCGAAGTTGATCACGCCGTCGCGGTCGAGGATGACGAGTTTGGCGGGCATGGCGGCGGCGCTCCGGTCAGGCGGACAGCTTGGACAGGTCGGCGACCTGGTTCATCGCCGCATGCAGCTTGGCCAGCAGGCCGAGGCGGTTGGCGCGCAGGGCCGGATCGTCGGCATTGACCATGACGCCGTCGAAGAAGGCGTCGACCGGGGCGCGCAGCGCCGCCAGGGCCTGCAGCGACTCGCTGTAGTCGCCGGTCAGGAAGGCGGCATCGGCCTGCGGCACGACTTCGACCAGCGCGGCGTGCAGCGCCACTTCGGCGGCCTCGGCGAGCAGTGCCGGATCGACGTAGGCCTCGACGCTGCCCTCGACCTTTTTCAGGATGTTGCCGACGCGCTTGTTGGCGGCGGCCAGGGCGGCTGCTTCCGGCAGGGCCGAGAAGGCGCGCACGGCGGCGAGGCGCTTGGGAATGTCGCCCAGGCGCTGCGGCCGCTGGCTGACCACGGCATCGACTTCCTGCGCCGTGTAGCCCTGCTCGCGCAGGCTGCCGGCCAGGCGCTCGTAGATGAAGTCGGCCAGCGCCGCTTCCGGCGCGCGGAAGCCGTCGATGCCGGTGAACGGGGCGGCGGCGGCGGCCAGCAGGCCATGCAGCGGCAGGTCCAGGTCGTTCTCGGCGAGCATGCGGATGACGCCCAGCGCGTGGCGGCGCAGCGCGAACGGGTCCTTGTCGCCGGTCGGGATCTGGCCGATGCCGAACATGCCGGTCAGCGTCTCCAGCTTGTCGGCCAGCGCGACGACCGTGCCGACGCGGCCGCGCGGCAGGCTGTCGCCGGCGAAGCGCGGCTTGTAGTGGTCCTCGATGGCATCGGCCACGTCCGCCACGGCGCCGTCGTGCAGCGCGTAGTAGCGGCCCATGATGCCCTGCAGTTCGGGGAACTCGCCGACCATGTCGGTCAGCAGGTCGGCCTTGGCCAAGAGTGCGGCGCGGTCGGCGAGCGTAGCCAGGTCGATGTCGTTCAGCTGCTCGCAGATGCCGCGGGCAATGGCGGCGACGCGCTGGACGCGCTCGCCCTGGGTGCCCAGCTTGTTGTGATAGACGACCTTGGCCAGGCCGAAGACGCGCGAGGCGAGCGTCTTCTTGCGGTCCTGATCGAAGAAGAACTTGGCGTCGGCCAGGCGCGGGCGGACCACGCGCTCGTTGCCGCCGATCACCGCCGAGGCGTCGTCGGGGCGGATGTTGCTGACCACCAGGAACTGGTTGGTCAGCTTGCCGGCCGCGTCGAGCAGCGGGAAGTACTTCTGGTTGGCCTTCATGGTCAGGATCAGGCATTCCTGCGGCACGGCCAGGAATTCCTCCTCGAAGCGGCCGACCAGCACGTTCGGGCGCTCGACCAGGGCGGTGACTTCATCGAGCAGGGCCTCGTCGTCGATCGGCTTCAGGTCGCTGCCGGCCTTGGCCGCCGCGGCGGCCAGCTGGCGGGCGATCTCGGCGCGCCGTTCGGCGAAGGAGGCGATGACCGAACCGTCCCGACGCAGCGTTTCGGCGTAACCGTCGGCATCGGCGATCAGCACCGGATCGACGGCCGCCTCGAAGCGGTGGCCCTTGGTGGCGCGGCCGGATTGCAGGCCGAGCACCGAGAGCGGCACGACGTCGCTGCCGTGCAGGGCGACCAGCGCATGCGCCGGGCGGACGAAATTGACGCTGCTCCAGCCGTCGGCCAGCTGGTAGGTCATGACCTTGGGAATCGGCAGCGCGGCCAGCGCGGTTTCGAGCGCCTTCTGCAGGCCGTCGGCCAGCGTCGCACCCTTGGCCAGGCTGTCGTAGAACAGGATCTCGGCCTTGCCGTCGCTTTCGCGGCGCAGCTTGGTGACGGCGGACGCATCGGCGCCGAGCGCCGCCAGCTTCTTGACCAGCGCCGGCGTCGCCTGGCCATCGGCATCGAGGCCGACGGCGACCGGCATCAGCTTCTGCACCACCGGCTTGTCGGCGGCGACGGCCAGCACGCCGGTGAGATGGGCGGCCAGGCGGCGCGGCGAGGCGTAGGCGGTGACGGCAGCGTCGGCCGGGGCCAGGCCGGCGGCCTTCAGCGATTGGGCCAGCGCGGCGGCGAAGGCGTCGCCCAGCTTGTTCAGCGCCTTGGGCGGCAGTTCTTCAACGAACAGTTCGACGAGGAGGTTCTTGGCGGTCATGGTCAGGCGGCTTTCTTGGCGTTCTGTTCGGCGAGCTTGGCCAGCACTTCGTCGGCCCAATCCCGGGGCGCCATCGGGAAGCCGAGGCGGGCGCGGGAGTCGAGGTAGCTCTGGGCGACGCTGCGCGCCAGGTTGCGGATGCGGC
>DASUZG010000259.1:0-8118 GCA_036376995.1 Azonexus sp.
CAACAGCGCGGTCGGCTGGACCAGCGAGCCGACATGCCCGCCTTCGAGCATCTGGCCGCCAAGAATGGCGACTAGGCCGAGCACCAGGCCGGCAAAACTAATCTTATCCAAGCGACTTCTCCTTGCGCTTCCGCGCCGCCTTCGGCAGTTCACCGCCGATCTGCGCCCGCAGGCGGGCGATCGCCTGGCTGTGCAGCTGGCAGACGCGCGACTCGGTGACCCCCATCACTTCGCCGATTTCACGCAGGTTCAAGTCCTGTTCGTAATACAGGCCCATCATCAGCTTCTCCCGCTCCGGCAGGCGCTCGATGGCGCCGACCAGGGCCTGGCGGATGTTGCGGTCCTCGAGGATATTGGCCGGATCAGCATCGTTGTCGGTGAAGTGGCGCTCGAGAAAATCCTCTTCGCCGTCACCGGCAAAGTCGTCGAAATAGACGATCTGATGGCCGCGGGCATCCTGCAGGGTGCGCTGGTAGTCGGCCAGCGTCATGCCCAGCGCCTCGGCCAGTTCGCTTTCGGAGGGGACGCGGCCGCGCTCGTGCTCAAGCTGGCTGATCGCCGCCTCGATGCGGCGCAGTTCCCGGCGCAGGGCGCGCGGCAGCCAGTCGTTCTCGCGCAGTCCGTCGAGCATGGCGCCGCGCACGCGCTGTGTGGCATAGGTTTCGAACTGGGCGCCGAAGCCTTCCTGGTAGCGGTCCATGGCATCGAGCAGGCCGATCATGCCGTTCTGCACCAGATCCTCGAACTGCACGCTGGCCGGCAGACGGGCCATCAGATGATAGGCGATGCGCTTCACCAGCGGCACGAAGCGCTGAACCAACTGTTCCCTGTCTGGCTGCCCGGCAGCGGTATACATCAAGCTCGCAGTACGTTCGGGGTTATGCGTTGGCTCAAGTGTAGCAGTTGCTGGATGAAATATTCGACGCCGCCACCGCCGTCGCTGCCCTGCCAGTACAGCAGATCGCCGGCGATGTCGCGGAAGGCGGCGGCTGCCGGCGAATCCGGCGCCTGCACCAGGACCGGCCGGCCAAGCTGGAAGGATTGCCGCAAGGCATCGTCGAGCGGCACGGCACCGGCATAGTCGAGTTGCGCGATACCGCGCTGGGCTGCGACTTGGGCGATGTTGTCGAAGATCGAGCGGGCATCGGTCTGGCTGCGCACCTTGTTGACCAGGATGCGGAAGTGCCGGCGGGCGAAGGCATGGCTGACCTTCTTGATCAGCGAATAGGCTTCGGTGATCGAGGCGCTGTTGCCGGACAACACCACCACTGCTTCCTGCGAGGCCAGACCGAACGGCGAGAAGCCAGCGGGATGGGCCATGCTGGCATCCACCAGGATCACGTCAACCGGCCGCTCCAGCCCCGACATGGCATCGAGCAGCGTCTGCTGCTGCGGCAGCGACAGGCGGCCCAGTTTCTTCACGGCGCGCGATGCGGGCAGGATGCGCAGCCCGTGCATCGGCTGCAGCAGCACCTGGGCCAGGCCGATTTCGCGCTGCACGACATTAAGCAGGTCGTAGCGCGCCATCAGCCCGAACGACGAGGCGATGTCGTCGCGCGAGGCATGCTCGTCGATGATCAGCACTTCCTTGCCCAGGCGGGCCAGGGCGACCCCGATATTGGCCACGGCGACGCTGCGGCCCACACCTTCGCAGCCGGCGACGAACGTCACCACCTGCAGCTGCTGGCCGCCGCCGAGCAGCCGGCGCAGACCGGCTGCCTGATCGACGCGGAAATCAGCCACGGCGCGCTCCGACCGACATCATGCCGGCGTTGGCCATCATCAGCGCCGGCTCGACGCCGGCATGCTTGTGCGGCGAGGCTTCCGGCACGTCCTTGAAGGCCCGGTGCAGCAGGTAGCCGCGGTTCGGCAGATGCAGATCCTCGGGCACCCGCTGGCCGTTCGACACGTAATGCAGGCGCAGGCCGTGCCGCATGATCACATCGAGCGCGGTGGCCAGGCTGGCCGCCTCGTCGATCTTGGTCAGGATGCAGCCGGCCAGGTTGTCACCCTGATAGGCGCGCACCACGTCGTCCAGCGTATCGCCGCGCGAGGTCGACGACAGCAGCAGCAGACGCTGCACGTCACAGCCGGCCAGCATGTCGGTCAGCTCGGGCACCAGCTTGTCCTTCTGGCTCATCCCCATCGTGTCGATCAGCACCATGTGCTTGTGCTGCAATTCCTTCAGCGTCTGGCGCAGCTCCATGGCGTCCTTGACCAGATACACCGAGACGCCGAGGATGCGGCCGTAAATGCGCAATTGCTCATGGGCGCCGATCCGGTAGCTGTCGGTCGTCACCAGGGCGACCTTGCTCGGGCCGTGGCGAAGCACGCAGCGCGCCGCCAGCTTGGCGGTGGTGGTGGTCTTGCCGACACCGGTCGGGCCGACCAGCGCATAGACGCCACCGCGATCGACGATATCGGCATCGCTGCCGACGGTAAACAGCGAGCGGTCGGCCGCACCCTTGACCCAGGCCATGGCCTGCAGGCTGTCCATTTCCGACGGCAGGTCGGCCAGCAAGTCGCGGGCGAATTGCGGCGAGAAGCCGGCATCGAGCATCTGGCGCAGGACATCGGTCTTGACCGGTTCCGAACGGGCGCTCTCGCCCCAGGCAAAGCCGGCCAGGTGCTGCTCGACGATCTTGCGCAGCGAACGGATCTCATCCATCACTTCCATCGGCACCACTTCGGCAGCGGCGCGCCGCGGCGCTTCCGCCACCGGCGCGGCGGCCGGAGCCTGACGCGGGGCCGCCGGCGGCGGCATCAGCGGCGCCGGCTGCGGGCGGCCGGCTTCGAGATTGCGCAAGGCTCCCGTTTTCGGGATGCCGGCATTGACCGTGGCGGCCTGGCGCGGTGCCGGGGCGGCGGCCACCGGTCGCGGTGCCGCGGTTGCCTGCAGGCCGGGAATGGCATGGCGGGCGGCAGCCTGAGCACGGGCGGCGCTGAGCGAGACGCGGTAGTCGTCATCGCCATCGACGGCCACCGGGCGCCGCTCGGGCGGCGCAGCCGGGAGGTCGGCGACGGTGGTCGGGGCGATCATCGCCATGTCGCGGGCAGCGACGGCCATGATCTCGACCCCGCCGGGAATCCCGCGGTTGGAGAGGATGATCGCGTCGTTGCCGAGCGTCTCCTTGACTTTGCGCAAGGCATCCCGCGGGTTGGCGGCGATGAATTTTCTGACGTTCATGTTTTACCTCCGATCACCGAGGTCACCTTGATGATTCGATTTTCCGGTACTTCGTTATGCGCCAGCACCTTCAACTGGGTGACGGAGCGGCGCAGGAATCTGGACAGCAGCAGGCGCAGGCTGCTCGGCACCAGTAGCACGGCCGGCAGGCCGAGGCTTTCCTGGCGCTGGGCGGCAGCGGCGGTTTCGCGCACCAGCGTGTCGGCCAGGCCCGGCTCGAAGCTGGTGTTTTCGCTCCCCCCGGCCACTGCCTGGGCGAGCAGGCGCTCGAGCGAGGGGTCGAGCGACATCACCTGCATCTCGCCCGTACCCGGAAAAAGTTGCTGGACGATGGCGCGACCGAGGGCGTTGCGCACCTGAGCGACCAGTTCGTCGGCGTTCTGCGTGCGACTGGCCTGGTCGGCGACGGTCTCGATGATGGTGCGCATGTCGCGGATATGTACGCCCTCGTCGAGCAGGCTCTGCAGCACCTTCTGCAGCGTGCCCAGCGGCAAGAGCTTGGGCACCAGGTCTTCGACCAGCTTGGGCATTTCCTTGGCCAGATGGTCGAGCAGTTGCTGCACTTCCTGACGACCCAGCAATTCGCCGGCATGGGTCAGGATCAGATGGTTCAGGTGGGTGGCGACAACGGTCGAGGCGTCGACCACGGTATAGCCATAGGCCTGCGCCTTTTCGCGCTGGCCGGCATCGATCCAGATGGCCGGCAAACCGAAGGCCGGGTCGACGGTGGCGGTGCCGTTCAGGGTGCCGGCCACACGGCCCGGGTTAATGGCCAGCAACTGACCGGCATAGGCCTCGCCGGCACCGACTTCGACGCCCTTCAACAGGATGCGGTAGGCGTTCGGCTTGAGCTCCAGGTTGTCGCGGATATGTACCGGCGCCACCAGGAAACCGACTTCCTGGGCAAATTTCTTGCGGATGCCGCGAATGCGCCGCAGCAATTCGCCGTCCTGCGACTTGTCCACCAGCGGGATCAGACGATAGCCGACTTCCAGGCCGAGCACATCGAGCGGGGCGACATCGCTCCAGCTGGCTTCGATGGCTTCCGGCACCGGTGCCGCGGCGACCTTGACCGGCGGCGTGGCAGCGAGACGCTGTTCCCGCTGCGCCATGCGCCAGGCCAGATAGCCGGTGGCGCCAGCGAGCGTCAGGAAAACCAGGTTCGGCATGCCGGGGATCAGGCCGAGGAAGCCGATGATGCCGGCAGTGATGGCCATCGCCTTGGGATTGCGGAACATCTGGCCGAGTACCTGCTGGCCGACGTCGCGATCATCGGAGACGCGGGTCACCACCAGACCGGCGGCAATCGAGATGATCAGGCCGGGAATCTGCGCCACCAGACCGTCACCGATGGTCAGCAGGGTATAGGTTCGGGCCGCCACGGCAAAGTCCATGTCGTGCTGAAACAGGCCGACGAACAGGCCGCCGATGATGTTCAGCAGCATGATGACGATGCCGGCGACGGCGTCGCCGCGGACGAATTTCGACGCACCGTCCATCGAACCGTAGAACTCGGATTCGCGGGCGACATCCTGGCGGCGTTTGCGGGCCTCGTCTTCACCGATCAGACCGGCATTGAGGTCGGCATCGATGGCCATCTGCTTGCCCGGCATCGCATCGAGCGTGAAGCGGGCGGCGACTTCGGCAACCCGGCCGGCACCCTTGGTGATGACGACGAAATTGATGACCACCAGGATCATGAAGACGACGATGCCGACGGCGAAATTGCCACCGACCAGGAAGTGGCCGAAGGCCTCGATCACCTTGCCGGCCGCATCCGGGCCGGTATGGCCATCGATCAGCACGACGCGGGTCGAGGCCACGTTGAGCGACAGGCGCAGCAGCGTGGTGACCAGCAGCACGGTCGGGAACACCGAGAAGTCCAGGGTCTTCTGGGTATTGATCGCGACCAGCAGCACCAGCACCGAGATGGCGATGTTGAAGGTGAAGAACAGATCGAGGACGAAGGCCGGCAGCGGCAGCACCATCATCGCCAGGATCATCAGGATCAGGAGCGGCGCCGCCAGCTGCGTGATGTTCAGGCGCGTCAGGAACCCTTGCATGCCGAGGGAAGAGGCAGCCATTTACGCAGCCTCCGGAACCAGCTCGGGCGGCACCGGCAGATCGCGCGGCGGCACCGGGTAGGCGCCCCCGCTCTGGCGCCAGCCGGCCAGCTGATACACATAAGCAAGAATCTCCGCGACTGCGTTGTACAGGGCGGAGGGAATTTCGGCATCGAGATCAGCGTGCTTGTTCAAGGCCCGCGCCAAGGGTGGCGCCTCAAGTATCGGCACGCCATGCTCGCCGGCCACCTCGCGGATCTTCAGGGCGATCGCCCCGGTGCCCTTGGCCACCACTCGCGGCGCGCTCATCCCGGTCTTGTAGGACAGCGCCACGGCGAAATGCGTCGGGTTGGTGACGACGACGTTGGCCTGCGGCACCGCCGTCATCATCCGCCGCCGGGCCGCCTGCATCTGCAGACTGCGGATACGCCCCTTGACGTGCGGATCGCCCATCATTTCCTTCATCTCGCGGCGAACTTCGTCCTTGGTCATCTTCAGCTTGTGGAAGTATTGCCAGACCTGGAACGGCACGTCGGCTGCGACCACCAGTGCCAGCGTGGCGACCAGGATCAGGAAGCAGAAGGAAATCAGACGACCGGCATGCGCCAGTGCGGAATCCAGCGGTTCAGTCAGCAACCCGAAAATTTCCTGACGCGACGTCCAGATCAGCAGGACGGCGACGCCGCCGACCAGGCTAGCCTTGAGCACGGCCTTGCCGAGCTCCATCAGACTGTTCCACGAGAACATCCGGCCGATGCCGGCCAGCGGATTGAGGCGCTTTGGATCGGGTAGCAATGCCTGCGGGGCGAACACCCAGGCATTGAGGAAGAATGGCGGCAGCACCGCGGCCAGCAGCAGCACTCCCATCAGCGGTGCGAACAGGAACAGCGCGTCGCCGAACACCTCGCCGAGGTGCGGCACCAGCAGGCCGGGCTCCCGGGACAACTGGGCATCGATCACGAAGGCATCGCGCATGATGACCATCGAACGCTGGACAAACCAGCCGCCCATCATCCAGACGGCAGCGGCGGCGGTAATCAGGACCAGAAACGTACCGAGTTCGCGCGAATGCGGCACTTGGCCTTTTTCACGCGCCTGCTCGATTCGCCTGCCTGTAGGCTCCTCTGTTTTCTCGAGATCGCTCTCTTCCGCCATAGCCGTCTTCAGGGATTGATGGGGCTATTATAGGAAAAAACCAAGAAAATTAAATAGGTACGTGTGTTTTTTTAGCCGGCTTATGAGGTAGACCCCGCAAGCTCATGACAACATGGTTAACCTTTAAAAAAGAAAAGAGGGGGCAAGCCCCCTCTCAACTCGTTGACGGATAACGGAAATCAGGCGGAGACCAGCGCCCGCAAGCCGGATGACATCTCCGCATGGTGGCCGAGATCGGTCAGCAGCTCTTTCATGTCCAGAATCAGCACGATCTGGCCGTTGGAGAGCGTGGTGACGCCGGCCACCCCCTTCGGACGGAAGTCCTCGAGCGACTTGATCACCGCATCGTCGCGCCCGGCAAAACTATCAACCGCCAGGATGAAACTGCGCTCGGCGGTCTGCATGAAGACGCCGTATTCCGGATAACGCTCGAGCGGCCAGCCGAGCAGGCGGGCCAGCGAGATCACCGGCAGCACCTCGCCGCGGACAACCAGCGTCTCCTTGCCGCCGACTTCCTGGATGCGGTCCTGCTCGATCGGCAGGATTTCGCGCACCAGCGACAGCGGCAGCGCGAACGGCTGATCGCCGAGCAGCACCAGCAGCACCGGCAGGATGGCCAGGGTCAGCGGCAGCGAGATGATGAACACCGAGCCCTTGCCCGGCTCGGAACGGATCTCGATCGACCCGTTCAGCTTCTGGATGTTGGTCTTGACGACATCCATGCCGACGCCGCGGCCGGACACGTCGGAAATCTGCGACTTGGTCGAGAAGCCGGGCAGGAAGATCAGGTTCAGGCTCTGCCGCTCATCGAGGGTATTGGCCTCCTCCTCGGAGATCAGCCCCTTCTCGACCGCCTTGGCCCGGATGCGCTCGGCGCTCATGCCCTTGCCGTCATCGGCGATGATCAGCACGATGTGGTCGCCTTCCTGGCGCGCCTCGAGGCGGACCAGGCTCTTCACCGGCTTGCCGCAGGCCTGGCGCTCGGCCGGCATCTCGACGCCGTGATCGACGGCGTTGCGGATCAGGTGGATCAGCGGATCGGCCAGATCCTCGATCATCGTCTTGTCGACTTCGGTTTCCTCACCGGCCAGCACCAGTTCGACATCCTTGCCGAGTTGGCGGGCGAGGTCGCGGGCGATGCGCGGATATTTCTGGAACAGCCGGCCGATCGGCTGCATCCGCGTCTTCATCACCGAATTCTGCAGATCGGAAACCAGCAGGTCGAGTTGGCTGACAGCCTGATCGAGCGCATGCAGCGTTTCCGAATCGTTCTTGCCGGCCAGAATGTCGGCGCGCAGGCTGGTCAGCCGGTTCTTGGTCAGGCCGATTTCGCCGGACAGGTTGAGCACCTGATCGAGGCGCGAGGTATCGACGCGGATGGTGCTTTCCCGCCCGCCCCGATCTTCGGCCCGGCGCGCCGAGGTCGGCTGCCCGCCCGGGCGGTCGGTGGTCCGCCGGCCGAAGGCCGACGGCGCTCCGGCATCACCGGCCGAGGCCACCGGCGCAGCCGCCACCGCCACGGCCGGTGCGGCATCGGCCTTGGTGATCAATTCGCCCTGCGCCACCGGCGTCACCACCGGCTGGCCGGTCAGCGTCGCATGAAGCGCATGCCAGTCCGGCTCGCCACCGGCGCCGGGTGTCGGTGCCGCGGCAGCGACCGGGGCCGGCTCGGAGGTTGCCGCGGCCGGCACAGCGGCCGTCGGCATCTGGCCA
>DASUZG010000260.1:0-3231 GCA_036376995.1 Azonexus sp.
GCATTTCTCGTTTCGCCGGCGGCTGACCCAGGTCGATGCGACGGGCTTCATCGAGAAGGTCAACGACGTGTTACCGGACTATCACGGCCTGTTCAAACAGGCGCAGATCCGCACCAACATCGACTGGCGGCTGATCGCCGCCCTCGCCTACCAGGAGTCGCAGTGGGACCCCACCGCCACGTCGCCGACCGGCGTGCGCGGCATGATGATGCTGACCGAGGAAACGGCCGACCGGCTAGGGGTCGCCAACCGGCTCGACGCCAAGGAAAGCATCCTGGCCGGCGCCGCCTACCTGGCCAGCCTGCGCGACGAACTGCCGGCCAGCATCAACGAACCCGACCGCACCTGGATGGCGCTCGCCGCCTACAACCTCGGCATGGGCCACCTGCGCGGCGGCCGCGCGATGGCGCCGGGCTTCAAACTGAATCCCGACACCTGGTTCGACATGAAGAAGGTGCTGCCGATGTTGTCGCGGCCGGAGATCTATTCACGCCTCAAGTCGGGCCGCGCGCGCGGCGGCGAGGCGGTGATCCTGGTCGAGAACGTGCGCGCGTTCTACGACATCCTGTCGCGCCATGCGCCCGCCTATTCGGCGTTGGCCGAAAACGACCAAGCGCTGCGCGAACTCAGGCTGCGCGAAACGCGGCTTCAGGTCGCCCGGACTTCCGCCGCGTCGCGCATGTAAGGCCGCAGCACGGCCGGGATTTCGACGCTGCCGTCGGCGCGCTGGTAGTTCTCGAGGATCGCCACCAGCGTGCGGCCGACCGCGAGGCCGGAGCCATTGAGCGTGTGGCACAGCTCCGGCTTGTTCTTGTCGTTGCGGAAACGGGCCTGCATGCGGCGGGCCTGGAAGGCGCCGAAATTCGAGCACGACGAGATCTCGCGGTAGGTGTCCTGCGCCGGCAGCCAGACTTCGAGGTCGTAGGTCTTGGCGGCCGAGAAGCCCATGTCGCCGGAGCACAGCACGACGCGGCGGTACGGCAGTTCCAGCGCTTCGAGAATGGCTTCGGCGTGGCCGGTCAGTTCCTCGTGGGCGGCGGCCGACATATCCGGATGAACGATCTGCACCAACTCGACCTTGTCGAACTGGTGCTGGCGGATCATGCCGCGCACATCACGGCCGCCGGAACCGGCCTCCGAACGGAAGCACGGCGTGTGGCAGACGAGCTTCAGGGGCAGCGCTTCGGCGGCCAGGATCTCGTCGCGGACGATGTTGGTCACCGGCACTTCGGCAGTCGGGATCAGGTACAGCGGGTCCTGCTCGCCGCGCAGCACCTTGAACAGGTCTTCCTCGAACTTGGGCAGCTGGCCGGTGCCGAACAGGCTGGCGGCATTGACCAGGTACGGGGCATAGACCTCGGTGTAGCCGTGCTTCGTCGTGTGCGTGTCGAGCATGAACTGGGCAAGCGCGCGGTGCAGGCGGGCGATGCCCCCCTTCAGCAGCGAGAAGCGGGCGCCGGAAATCTTGGCGGCGGTGGCGAAATCGAGCTGATTAAGCCCTTCGCCGATATCGGTATGGTCCTTGACGGCGAAGTCGAACGTTTTCGGCGTGCCCCAGCGCTTCTGTTCGACGTTGGCCGTCTCGTCGGCGCCGACCGGCACGGACTCGTCCGGCACGTTGGGCAGCGTCGCCAGGATGGCGTTGAATTTTTCCAGCAGCTCGCCGAGGCGCACTTCGGAAGCCTTCAGTTCGTCGCCCAGGGCGCCGACCTGGGCCATCACTTCGGAGGCATCCTGGCCCTTGCCCTTCAACATGCCGATCTGCTTGGAGAGGCTGTTGCGCTGCGCCTGCAGGTCCTGGGTGCGAGTCTGCAGCGTCTTGCGCTCGGCTTCCAGCGCCGAGAATTCGCTGAAGTCGATCGGCTTGCCGCGCTTGGCGAGGCCGGCGGCGACGGCGTCGAGATTGGTGCGAAGTTGTTGGATGTCGAGCATGGCGGTTCCTGGAGTCTGGCGAGGGCCGCAGCGCGGCCGAAAGGCGCGATTATACGCGACCGAACAGGCGGCTCACGAAGCCCCAGAGCTTGACCAACAGGAAGCCGGCAACGATCAGGAACAGCGCCAGCAGGCCGAGGAACAGCCACGGCGCCGCCAGCATCGCCCACAGCCCGCTGAGCACCATGCCCTCTTCGCCGAAGGACGCCAGCCAGTTGGAGAACGGCTCGGGCGACGTATTGATGGCCAGCCGGCTGCCGGCCTTGGCGAAGTGGGTGCCGGCGGTGATGGTGCCGCCGACCAGGCCGGCCGCGAGCATCCAGGCCGGCTCGACATCGCCCAGCGCGAAGGCGGCGAGCAAGGCGCCAGCCGGAATACGGATGAAGGTCTGGATGCTGTCCCACAACGAATCGAAGGCCGGCACCTTGTCGGCGACCAGTTCGGCCACAGCCATCAGCCCGGCGCTGCCGATGACCAGCGGGTGCTGCAGCAGCGCCAGCGTTTCCGGCAAGTGCAGGTAGCCGAAATGCGACAGCACGCCGGCCAGGAACACCACCAGATACAGGCGCAGGCCGCTGGCCCAGGCGAGGCCGCTGGCGAGGGCGATGGTTTCGACCAGATCCATGTCGCCTCAGCGCCCCGCTACGGCTACTTGCCCCGCGCCTTGCGGTCCAGCGCCCGAAGGTGCTCCAGCTTCTCGCCGATCTTGCCTTCGAGGCCGCGCGGCGTCGGCTGGTACCAGCCGGGTTCGGGCAGGCCGTCCGGCAGGTAGGTCTCGCCGGCGGCGTAGGCTTCCGGCTCGTCATGGGCGTAACGATAGGCGTGGCCGTAGCCGAGTTCCTTCATCAGCTTGGTCGGCGCGTTGCGCAGATGCACCGGCACCGGCCGCGAGCCGTCCTTGCCAACGAAGGCGCGGGCGGCGTTGTAGGCCATGTAGCCGGCGTTCGACTTGGCGGCGACGGCGAGATAGATCACCGCCTGGCCGAGCGCCAGTTCGCCTTCGGGCGAGCCCAGGCGCTCGTAGGTCAGCGCCGCATCGTTGGCGATCTGCATGGCGCGCGGGTCGGCGAGGCCGATGTCCTCCCAGGCCATGCGCACGATGCGCCGGGCCAGGTAACGCGGATCGGCACCGCCATCGAGCATGCGGCACAGCCAGTACAGCGCGCCGTCCGGGTTGGAGCCGCGCACCGACTTGTGCAGCGCCGAAATCTGGTCGTAGAAGGCATCGCCGCCCTTGTCGAAGCGGCGCAGGTTCTGCGCCACCGTCTGCTCGACGAACTCGCCGTCGAGCGCCGTCAC
>DASUZG010000261.1:0-11923 GCA_036376995.1 Azonexus sp.
GTTCCACAGTTCCGGGCGCTGGTTCTTCGGGTCCCATTGGCCGAACTCGTCGCGGAAGCTCATGATGCGTTCCTTGGCGCGGGCCTTTTCCTCGTCGCGCCGCGCCCCGCCGATGCAGGCGTCGAAGCCGAATTCCTCGATGGCTTCGAGCAGCGTCACCGACTGGTGCTTGTTGCGCGATTCACCTTCATGCTTCAGTACGACAGTACCGCGCTTCATCGAGTCTTCCACCGAGCGGACGATCAGGCGCTCGCCCAGTTCGGCGGCGCGCTTGTCGCGGAAGGCGACGACTTCCTGGTAATTGTGGCCGGTGTCGATGTGCATCAGCGGGAAGGGGAACTTGCCCGGGCGGAAGGCCTTTTCGGCGATGCGCAGCATGCAGATCGAGTCCTTGCCGCCGGAGAACAGCAGCACGGGATTGGCACACTGGCCGGCCACCTCGCGCATGATGTGGATGGCTTCGGCTTCGAGCCAGTCGAGATGGCTGAGCGTGGTGCGTTGAGTAGTCTGGGTCATTGCAGGTCGGATGGTGACATTGACGAATGGGCGCCATTTTAGCGCGTTGCTAATGCCAATTTAAGAACAAGTAAACATCGATATATTCCGCTGGGGAATATGGCTAGCGTTTCTTCAGCAGTACCCCGGTTTCCAGATGGTGCGTGTAAGGGAACTGGTCGAAGGCCGCGGCGGCGACAACTTTGTGCGTGTCGTGCAGGGCGGCGACGTTGTCGCGCAGCGTCTGCGGATTGCACGAGATGTACAGGATGTGGTCGAAGCCGCGCGCCAGTTCGACCGTCGCCGGGTCCAGCCCGCTGCGCGGCGGGTCGACGAAGATGGTCGAGAAGCGGTAGCTGGAAAGATCGATGTCCGTCAGGCGCTGGAAGCTTTCGCGGCCGGCCAGGGCGGCGCTGATTTCCTCGCTCGACATGCGCACGATGGCGGTGTTGCCGACCGCGTTGGCGGTGAGGTTGTATTGCGCCGCCTGCACCGAGGGCTTGCTGACTTCGGTGGCCAGCACCCGTTCAAACAGCGGTGCCAGGGCGACCGTGAAATTGCCGTTGCCGCAATAGAGTTCGAGCAGGTCGCCGCCCAGGCCGGCCGCTTGCGCGCGGGCCCAGCCCAGCATCTGCCGGTTCACGCCGCCGTTGGGCTGGGTGAAGCTGCCTTCGAACTGCTGGTAGCGCAGCGTGCGGCCATCCAGTTCGAAGGCTTCGAGCACCCAGTCGCGTTCGAGCACGATCTTCTGGCCCTTGCTGCGGCCGATCAGGCCAATCCCGAGTTCGGCGGCCAGGCGGCGTGCCGCATCTTCCCAGGCGGCGTCGAGCTTGCGGTGGTAGATCAGGGTGACCAGCATCTCGCCGCTCAGCGTGGCCAGGAATTCGGCGCCGAACAACTTGCGGTCTAGCGTTTCATCGGCCAGGACGGCGGCGCGCAGGCGCGGCATCAGCGCGCAGATGGCCGCGTCGGCGGCCGGAAAGTCGGCCATCAGCACCGGCTGGCGCGGATTGTCCGGATCGAACATGGCGTAGTCGAACACCTCGCCGTGATGCCAGATACGGAATTCGGCGCGCAATCGGTAGTGCAGCGGCGCCGAAGCGAACACCGCCGGTTCCGGCAGGGCGAAATCGGCGAAGTCGGCCGCAAAGCGGGCGACCTTGGCGGCGAGTTGCGCCGGATAGACGGCGGGGTCGAGACTGGGCAGGGGCATGGTTCGGAAGGCGGTGCCGGCGGGGAAAATGGCAGGGGGCGGACTATACCGCGCCGGGTGCGGATCAAAAAGCCGGGTGCGAAGGCTTCAGGCGCCGGCGATGAACTGCTCGCGGAACTCGGCTTCCGGCACCGGCCGGCCGCTCAGGTAACCCTGGTGGATGTCGCAGTGCAGGTCGCGCAGCAGCACCAGCTGCGCCGCCGTCTCGACGCCTTCGGCCACCACTTCGAGGCCGAGGTTGTGGGCCATGGTGATGATGGCCGGGACCAGCGCGCTGCCGCCGGCGTAGTCGCCTTCCTCGTTGATCAGCGCGGTGACGAAGCTGCGGTCGATCTTCAGGCTGGTGAAGGGCAGGCGATGGAGATAGGAGAGCGAGGAATAGCCGGTGCCGAAATCGTCGAGGGCCAGGCGGAAACCGCGGGCGCGCATGGCGTGCAGCATGTCGACATGGTTGCCCTCGGCCTGCAGCAGCATCGATTCGGTGACTTCCAGTTCGATCTGCGCACAGGCGACACCGTGTTCGGCGCACAGCGCGGCCACCGTCTCGGTCAGGTCACCGGCCCAGAACTGGCGCGCCGAGAGGTTGATGGCCATCTGCAGCGGCGTCGGCGACAGGCGGTTCCAGCGCGCCAGGCAGGCGATGGCTTCGCTCAGCACCCACTGGCCGATGGGCACGATCAGCCCGGTTTCCTCGGCGACCGAGATGAAGCGGTCCGGCGGAATCCAGCGGTCACCGTCCTGCCAGCGCAGCAGCGCCTCGGCACCGAGCAGGTGGCCGCTGGCGGTGTCGAACTTCGGCTGGTAGTGCAGCGTGAAGGCCTGCTCGGCGATGGCCCGGTGCAGGCGCGATTCGATCGAGGCGCGCAACTGCACGCGCTCCTTCATTTCCGGCGTGTGCCGGGCGACCTGGCCGCCGCCCTGGCGCTTGGCCACGTACATCGCGGTATCGGCGTCGCGCAGCAGCTGTTCGGCGTCGGCCGCGTCGTCCGGGTACAGGCTCAGGCCGATGCTGGCGCCGACGTGCAGCTGGTTGCTTTCGATGACGAAAGGCTCGTTCAGGTGTTCGAGCAGCACCCGGGCGCGGGCTTCGGCGGCGGCACCGTCGACGATCTCGGGCAGGACCACGATGAATTCGTCGCCGCCCTGGCGGACCAGCGTGTCGCCGGCGCCGAGTATGCCGCGCAGGCGTTCGGCGACGTCCTGCAACAGGCAGTCGCCGAGGCGATGGCCGAGCGAGTCGTTGATGTCCTTGAAGCGGTCGAGATCGATGAACAGCAGCGCCACCCGTTCGTGCGTCCGCGGCGCCCGGCTGAGCACCGCGCCGAGGCGCTCGGCCAGCAGGAAGCGGTTGGGCAGGCCGGTCAGCGGATCGTGCTGGGCGAGGAAGGCGACCTGTTCATCGTGCAGCTTGCGCTCGGTGACGTCGGTGACCGAGCCGGCCATCAGGGTGGCGACGCCGCGGCGGTCGCGCACGGCGATGCCGCGCGAGGCGATCCAGCGGTACTGGCCGCTTTGGGCACGGACCCGGTACTCGCAGTAAAAGTAGGGCGTGCGGCCCTTCAGGTGGTCGGCCACGGTGCGGTTGTAGTGGCCGCGGTCCTCGGGATGCACCAGTTCCAGCCAGGCATGGGTGTCGGGCAGGAAGTTGTCGCTGTAGCCGAGGATTTCCAGCAGCCGGGGGCCGACGTCGAGGCGCTTGCTGAGCGGATTCCAGGCCCAGAAGCCGTCGTGGGCCGCCTCCATGGCCAAGCGGTAGGCGCGCTGCGTGACCCACAGCTCGCGCAGCTGGCCATAGACGACGTAACCGCCGAACAGCAGCAGCAGCGCCAGCGCGCCGCGGAGCAGCAGCGACGATTCCCACCACCACAGCAGCAGGAACAGCAGGGCGAGCAGCACCAGCAACAGCAGGCGCGGCCGGATGCCCTGAAACCCCGGGCCGGATGCGGTGCTGCTGGTGGGATCGCCGGGGAGCGGTGGAAAAACGGACTGGATCGACATCTCTCGCGGAATTTCGGACTGCGCGGCAGGTGCTTAGTTCATCGGCCGGGCAAGATCAGGCAGTATCCCGTTCCTCTCCGTGGGCGGTCAACTGGGGACTTCCCGGCCGGGCATGCGAACATCGTCGCCGGCGATGCCGATATCCTGTCCCGCGCCGCGCGATCGCGGCGCAAGCCTTCTGGCGACAGGGACGAAGGAGTACACTGCAAGCGCCGGCAGCGGCGGGTCAGGGAATCCCGGTGCCGGCTTCGGCAAGTTTCGTCCGTCACTCAACCGGATTTCCCATGCAACCCCTGTCCTCGCTTCGCCTCGGCGATATCGCCAGTTTCCCGGTCCATACCGTCGGCCCCGACATGCCGCTGGCCGAGGCGATCGCCCGGTTCGCCGCGCACCGCGTCTCGTCGCTGGTCGTGGTCGACAGCGAGCGGCCGCTCGGCATCCTGACCGAGCGCGACCTGGTGCGCCTGATGTGCGACGGCGCGACGCAGGACAGCCCGGTCGGGGCCTACATGAGCAGCCCGGTGATGACCGCGCCGCGCGATCTCGATTACGCCACCGCCCAGTTGCAGATGGCCGGGCGCAGCATCCGGCACCTGGTCGTGGTCGACGAGCAGGGGCGGCTGTGCGGCGTGGCGACCGAAACCGATTTCCGCCGCCACCTGGGCAGCGGTTTCTTCGCTGCCATCACCAGCCTGACGGCGCTGATGGACCAGGGCGGCCAGTTGCTGGCGCCCGGGCAGCCGCTGCAGGCAGCCCTCGAACAGATGCGCGCGGGGCGCCTCGACCATGTGCTGATCGGCAGTGACGGCTTCGCCGAAGGCATCCTGACCGAGCGCGACGTGCCGCAATTGCTGGCCGCCCGCCATGATCCGGCGACGGTGCGCCTGGAGCAGGTGATGAGCCGCGGCCTGCAGAGCATTCCGCTCGATGTGCCGGTGAGCGCGGCGATGGTGCAGCTCGAGGCATCCGGCCGGCGGCATCTGGTGGTCGTCGGTAGCGACGGTCGCGTGCTCGGCGTGCTCGGGCAGCACCGGATTTTCGAGCGCCTGGGGGCGATCCTGATCGACGAGAGCCGCAGCAAGCTGGCCGACCGTCTCGACGTACTGCTCGACGCCACCGGCGTCGGCACCTGGGAGTACGACCACCGCCAGCGCGTCGTGGTGCGCAGCCCGTCGCTGAACCGGATGCTCGGCCTGCCCGTCGACCAGGTCTGCGAGCCGGTCGAGACGGTGCTGGCGCGCATCGATCCGGTCGACCGCGAGCGGGTCGCAGCCGCTTTCCTGCCGGTGCTCGAAGGGCGCAGCGAGTGGTTCTCGGTCGAATACCGCGAACGCTGCGGCAAGGGCGAACTGCTGTGGATCAGCACCCGCGGCCGGGTGGTCGAGCGCGACCGGGAGGGCCAGCCGCTGCGTTCGGCCGGCGTCACCATCGACGTCACCGGCCGGCACCGCGAGCATGCGCTGCTCGAATTCGGCAACGCCATCCTCCGGCGCATCTCGACCGGGGCGCCGCAGGCCGAGGTGCTCGGCCAGATCGCCAGCGAGATCGAGAACCAGGAGGCCGGCTGCTACTGCTCGCTGCTGCTGCTCGACGCCAGCGGCCGGCGCCTGCAGCTTGGCGCCGCCCCGAGCCTGCCGGCGGCCTACAGCGCACTGATCGAAGGCGCCGCTATCGGGCCGCGCGCCGGCTCCTGCGGCACCGCCGCCTGGCGGCGCGAGGAAGTGTTCGTCGGCGACATTGCCAATGATCCGCTGTGGGGCGGCGAATACAGGGAACAGGCCGCGGCGCACGGCCTCGCCGCCTGCTGGTCGTCGCCGATCCTGTCGGCCGGCGGCGAGGTGCTCGGCACCTTCGCCATCTACTGGATCCAGCCGCTCCCGGCGGTCAATCCGCAGATCCGCCGCTATGTCGAGGTGGCTACCGCCCTGGCCGCCATCGCCATCGAGAAGGCACGGCGCGAAGCGCATCTCAATACCACCATCGAGGAACTGCGCCGCTGGCAGCAACTGACGCTCGGCCGCGAGGGGCGGGTGCTGGAACTGAAACAGGAAGTCAACGCGCTGCTCGCCCGCCTCGGCGAAGCGCCGCGCTACGGCAGCGTCGCCGGCGACGGAGGCGGGGCATGAGCGCCGACGGCCGGCTGGCCCGGCTGCTGGCGCGTGGCGGCAACCTGCTGCGCCGCCGCGAAGCGGAGGCCGGCGAGGAAGCCGCGCCGCCGCCGCTTCCCGAACGGGCCGCCGCCGACGAGGCGGTGGCCGCCGCCCAGGCCGAGAGCCGGCGCCTGCTGGCCGAGGCCGAACAGACGCGGCGCGTCCTGCTCAGCATTCTCGAAGACCAGAAGCGCACCGCCGACGAACTGGCGCAGCACCGCCACCACCTCGAAGAGCTGGTCGGCCGGCGCACCGCCGAGCTGGCCGCGGCCAAGGAGGCGGCCGAGATCGCCAACCGGGCGAAAAGCCTGTTCCTGGCCAACATGAGCCACGAGATCCGCACGCCGATGAATGCCATCGTCGGCCTCGTGCACATCCTGCAGCGCGCCGTCGCCGATCCGGCGCAGCGCGACAAGCTCGACAAGATCCGCGAATCGGCCGACCACCTGCTGGTGGTGATCAGCGACGTGCTGGACATTTCCAAGATCGAGGCCGGCAAGCTGCAACTGGAGCACATCGATTTCGAACTGCCGCCGCTGATGGACAAGGTCGCGGCCCTGATCCGCGAACGGGCCGAGGCCAAGGGGCTGGAACTGCGCATCGAGCCGCCGCCGGCCGAGCCGCGCTGGCTGCGCGGCGATCCGACGCGCATCAGCCAGGCCCTGCTGAACTACCTAGGCAATGCGGTCAAATTCACCGAACGCGGCCACATCGCGCTGGCCTGCAGCGTGCGCCCGCTTGGCGACGGGCTCAGCGAACTGCGCTTCGAGGTCCGCGACACCGGCATCGGCATCGAACCGGCGGCCGTCGAGCGCCTGTTCACGGCCTTCGAGCAGGCCGACAACTCGACCACCCGGATGTTCGGCGGCACCGGTCTGGGGCTTGCCATCACCCGCCGCCTGGCCGAACTGATGGGCGGCCAGGCCGGCGTCAGCAGCGCGCCCGGCGCCGGCAGCACCTTCTGGTTCACCGCACGCCTGCAACACGGGGTGCAGGCCCTGCCGCTGCCGCTCGCCGGGCCGTCGCCGGCCGACGTCGAACAGCGCCTGCGCGCAGCCGGCGCCGGGCGGCGCGTGCTGCTGTGCGACGACAACCGGATCAACCAGGAAGTGGCGCGCGACCTGCTGGAAGCGGTCGGCCTGCAGGTGGCGCTGGCCGGCGACGGTGCCGAAGCGCTGGCGGTGATCGCGCACGAGAGCTTCGATCTGGTGCTGATGGACATGCAGATGCCGGTCATGGACGGCCTCGAGGCCACCCGCCGCATCCGCGCAAAGGCGGAGCTGGCGGCGCTGCCGGTGCTGGCCATCACCGCCAATGCCTTCGCCGAGGACCGGCAGGCCTGCATCGATGCCGGCATGAACGATTTTGTCGTCAAGCCGGTCGATCCCGAAGCCCTGTACGCGACGCTACTGCGCTGGCTGCAGCCGACGGCGGCCACGCCGCCGGCACCGGACCCGCAGCCGGCGGCCGGCCCCGACGACAACGGCCTGCTGCCGTTGCTGGCCGGCATCGACGGCCTCGATCTCGATGCCGCGCTGGTCGTCACGCGCGGCAGCCCGCAGCGCCTGGCGCGCCTGCTGCGCCTGTTCGCCAGCGGCCATGCCGGCGACGTCGCCAGCCTGCGCGCGGCACTGGCCAGCGGCGACCGTTTGGCGGCGGAGCGCGTCGCCCACGGGCTCAAGGGCATTGCCGGGACGCTGGCCCTGCGCCGGGTCTATGCGTTGGCGACCGGGCTCAACGACGGCCTGCGCCACGCCGCCGGGACGGCCGAACTGGAAGCCGACATCGACACCCTGGAGTACGAACTGGCGCTGGTCTACGCCGGCGTCGGCCGCCTGCCGGCGGGCGACGCGGCCTGAGCCGGGCGGCCGGCTCAGTGCCGGCTCTGGATTTCCTCGATGTAGCCGAGCATGCCGGTGCGGATGTTGCCGGCGTTGCCTTCGTCGGTGTCGATGTGCATGGCCAGCCGGAAGGCGGGATTCACGCGGACCACGACGTCGCCGAAGATCAGTTCGCGCTCGCCTTCGACGCGGACGCGGACGACGTAGTTGTCGCGCACGCGGAAGCGCATCGCATCTTCCGGCGCCATGTGGATGTGGCGCTGGGCGCAGACCACGCCGCGCTCGATGGTGGTGCTGCCGTAGGGGCCTTCGAGCGTGATGCCGGGCGTGCCGGCCAAGTCGCCGGACTGGCGGATCGGCGGCTGGACGCCGAGCTTGAACTGCTCGGTCATCGCGATCTCGACCTGGGTTTCCTTGCGTGTCGGGCCGAGCACGCGGACATTGGCGATCCGCCCCTTGGGGCCGACCAGATGCACCTTTTCCTCGCAGGCGTACTGGCCGGGCTGCGACAGCTCGTGCATCGGCGTCAGCTGGTGGCCGGGACCGAACAGCGCCTCGACGTCGGCCTGCGCCAGATGCACGTGGTGGGCCGAAATCTCGACCGGAATGGCCGGCGTTTCGGCGGCCCGGGATTCGAGCAGCAACTGGTTGCGCTCGATGGCGCGCTGCGCTTCCCAAGCGACCAGGCGCTCGTCGTCGTTGGCGACGACCAGGATGGTGACCGGCGAATCGGCGGCCGAGATGATGGCGTAGTCGTCGACCGGGCCGAGGTTGCGGTTTCGTTCCTCGTCGAGCTTGATGCCCATGAATTCGAGGCCCTGGCAGGCCAGGCTGCGTACCGTGGCGCTGACTTCGCCGATGTCGCCGGTGAAGGCCAGGACGTCGATGCCGCCCATCGCCGCGACGTAGGCGCCGATGTTCTTGCGCACCTGGTAGCAGAAGGCCTTGTGGGCGAGCAGGGCGCGGTGGTGGCCGTCGGCCGCCGCCGCCTCGATCTCGCGGATGTCGCTGGAAATGCCGGAAATGCCCTTCAGGCCGCTTTCGGTATTGATCAGCGTCGACAGCTGTTCGGCCGACATGCCGTGCTGCTCCAGCAGGTGGATCATCACCGCCGGGTCGATGCTGCCCGAGCGGCTGGGCATGATCAGGCCGTCGGTCGGCGTCATGCCCATCGTCGTATCGACCGAGCGGCCGTGGTCGATGGCGCACAGCGAGGCGCCGATGCCGAGATGGCAGGAGACGATTTCCAGCTCGCCGAGCGGGCGCTTCAGCACTTCCGCCGACTTCAGCGAGACGTAGCGGTGCGAGGTGCCGTGGAAGCCGTAGCGGCGGATGCCGTGCTGCTTGTACAGCTCGTAGGGCAGGCCGTAGAGGTAGGCGTAGGGCGCCAGGGTCTGGTGGAAGGCGGTGTCGAACACGGCCACCTGCGGCACGTTCGGGAAGTGCTTCAGGGCGACGCGGATGCCGGCCACGTTGACCGGGTTGTGCAGCGGCGCGAAGACGGCCAGTTCCTCGATGTCGGCGATCACCGCCGGGGTGATGACGACCGAACTGGAGAAGCGGTTGCCGCCATGCACGACGCGGTGGCCGATGGCGGTGACGTCCTCGGGGTGGAAGATGAAGGCCGGGCCGAGCAGGGCGGTCGCCTCGGCCATCACCGCGAACAGGTCGGACAGCTTGAACGGCACGTGCTCCAGCGTCTTCTGCTGCGGTCCGACGCGGACGCTGATATGGGCGACGTCGCGGTCGGCGTTGTCGATGATGCCGTGGATGTCGGCGCCGCTCTCGGCGGTGTCGTAGATGCCGAAGTGGATCTGGCTGAGGCCGATGTTGAGCACCACGATCTTGCCCGGCTGGCTGGTGTGCAGCGACAGGGCGTAGGGATCTTCCGACTTGGCCACGGCGCGGGCCTGGGCCGTGGCCATGTCGACCGTCATGGCGCGGGTGCGCTCGGCGAGCAGGCGCGACAGGTAGCCGACAGCCTTCGGATTGGTCACGATATGGCTGTTGAACACTTCCTGCGGGATCATCAGCACGAAGCAGCGGTTGCCGGCGATGACGTCGGCGACCAGGCGGTCGCCGGTCAGCAGCGACATCACGCCGAACACGTCGCCGGCCTCGAGCTGGCTGATCACGGCACGGGTGCCGGTGTTGTCGGTCATCGAGATCTCAGCGTGGCCGCTGACCATGACGCCGATGAACTTGCCCTCGTCGCCGGTCTCGAGGATCGCCTCGTTGCCTTCGTAGGTGGCCAGGCGGGACTGGGCGACGATCTCCTCGATCTTGTCGGCGGCAAAATTCTCGAACAGGCGGACGTTCTCAAGGAAAAAGCGTTTCAGGTCGATGTCGCTCATGCTGGTTCTCGCTAAATGGACAGGATTTTTATAGCCGAGAGACTACCAGCTTGCTGCGGTGCAGCAAAGGGCGGTCCAGGCTTCTGTGGGGGGCGGCAATGTGGTTCGGGGATATATGCTTGCCGTTGCCGATGGAGCAGGCCTGGCCGGGCACCTCTCCGGGACAAGAAAAAAAGGCCTTCGAACGAAGGCCTTATTTTTTCTTGAGGGAGAGCATCTCGGATGTTACGCCTTCACATGTAGTCCGCACTCCTTGGACTCGGGGTTTTCCCACCACCAGCGGCCGGAGCGAATGTCTTCGCCGAGACTGATGGCGCGGGTGCAGGGGGCGCAGCCGATGCTGGGGTAGAACTTGTCGTGCAGCGCGTTGTACGGCACGGCGTTCTGCTTGATGTAGGTCCAGATTTCCTTCTCGCTCCAGTCGGCGAGCGGGTTGAATTTTTCCAGGCCGTTGCCCTCGTCGTACTCGCGCACCGCCAGGTTGCCGCGGGTGGCGGCCTGTTCGGCGCGCATGCCGGTGATCCAGGCGCGCTTGCCGGCCAGGGCGCGGCGCAGCGGCTCGACCTTGCGCGCGTAGCAGCAGGCTTTGCGCAGCGTCACCGATTCGTAGAAGGCGTTGATGCCGTGGTTGCGCACGTAGCTTTCGACTTCCTCGGCCTGCGGGAAATAGATCTTCAGCTTGAGCTTGTAGTGTTTCTGCACTTCGGCCATCAGGTCGTAGGTTTCGAGCGGCAGGCGGCCGGTGTCGAGGCTGAAGATCTCGATCGGCAGCTTGGCCTTGACGATCAGATCGGTCAGCACCATGTCCTCGGCGCCCAGGCTGTTGGCGAAGGCGGCCGGCGACCAGTTGCCGGCGATCTCGGTGAGCAGCGCCTTGAGCGCAGCGGTCTTGGTAGCGACGCTGGCGCTCAGTTCCGGGGTGATGTTGAGCAGGTTCGGGGTCATGGCGGATCAGGCGCGGCGGCGGAAATAGGGTTGCGGCTGGCTGGTCGAGGCCTGGTAGCCGTCGCTGAAGCTGGCGAAGCCGGCGGCCAGCGCATGGACCGTGTCCTTGCCGTCCTTCAGGGCATAGCTGTCGAAGCCGACGCGCTGCATGAAGAACAGCTGGTCGTGCAGCACGTCGCCGACGGCGCGCAGTTCGCCCTGATAGTGGTAGCGCTGGCGCAGCAGGCTGGCCGTCGAATAGCCGCGGCCATCGACGAATTTCGGGAAATGCACGGCGATGACGACGAAGTAGTCGAGGTCGGCGGCGATGTCCTCGACCCGCTCATCCGGCTGCAGCAGCAGGCCGATGCGCTTGTGGCGCGAGACGATCTCGGTCTTGCGCGCCTGCCACACGGCAAGCGGGAAGATCACGTCGCCGGCCGGCAGGTCGACGGTGTCCGGGCTCTGGCCTTCGGCCAGTTCCAGCGTCAGCCAGGTGTCGGCCTGGGCCACGCCGTTCTTGAGCAGTTGCGCCATCATGCGGCCTCCTTTTCAGCAGTCTTGGCCTTGCCGTGGGCGCGGCCTTCATAGACGAGGTTCTTGAACGGGTCGATGCCGATGCGATCGAAAGTGTCGAGGAAGCGCTCGTCGGCATGGCGGTTGTCCACGTAAACCTGGATGATCTTGGCCACCACGTCCGGCATTTCGCCGGCCGAGAACGACGGGCCGATCACCTTGCCAAGTTGCGCGTCGTTGCCCTGGCGGCCGCCCAGCGTGACCTGGTAGAACTCGGCCTCGTTCTTGTCGACGCCGAGCACGCCGATGTGGCCGACGTGGTGGTGGCCGCAGGCGTTCATGCAGCCGGAGATGTTGAGGTCGATCTCGCCGATGTCGAACAGGTAGTCGAGGTCGTCGAAACGGGCCTGGATGGCGTTGGCGATGGGAATC
>DASUZG010000262.1:0-6617 GCA_036376995.1 Azonexus sp.
ACGCCCCGCTGGTGGTGCTTGCCGCCAGCCGCCTGGGAGCGACGCGGCTCATTGATAACATTGAGGTTTGAGCGGCGCGCCGCCGCCATAATTACCGCCGTTGACAGAGGGGCCATTGTCGCTACAATGCGCTTCCCCCAACCGTCTGGATGAGTAAAACCATGCAGAGAACGATGCTGAAATCCAAGCTGCACCGCGTGACGACCACCCACGCCGACCTGCACTACGAGGGTTCCTGCGCCATCGACGAAGACCTGCTCGACGCCGCCAACATCCGCGAGTACGAACAGATCGACATCTGGAACGTCAACAACGGCGAGCGCTTCACCACCTACGCCATCCGTGCCGAACGCGGTTCGGGCGTCATCTCGGTCAACGGCTCGGCCGCCCGCCGTGCCGCCCCGGGCGACATCCTGATCATCGCCACCTTCGCCGCCTATACCGAGGTCGAACTGGCCAAGCACGAGCCGGACCTGATCTACGTCGATTCGCAGAACCGCATCGTCCGCCGCGGCCACAAGATTCCGGTGCAAGCCGCCGCCTGATCCGGCCCCCTGCCCGCCCCAAAAAAACCCGCCGTTGGCGGGTTTTTCTTTTTGGGTACAATGATCTGCGAAACTCAACGAAGTTTCACAATAACTACAACGGAGACAAAAATGGGCGTCATATTCGCCAAAACTGCCAGAGGGCAGGAGGAAGTCACGGCCCGCTCGGCCGGACTGACGCCGCGCCAGCGCCGCGTGCTGATCATGATCGACGGCAAGCGTACCGTCGACGAACTGCGCGAGATGCTGCAGGCCGACGACCTGCAGCACACGCTGGGCCTGCTCGAGGAAGACGGTCACATCGCCGTGGCCGGCCTCAAGGAAGAGACCAGCGGTACGCTGCAGCCGGCACCGCCGGACAGCCTGCCGTCGATTACCGCCTTCCGGCCGCTGCCCGAGCCGCCGGATAGCGCGGAAATGGAAATGGCGCGCAACTTCATCATGAATTCGCTGCGCACTTTCTGCGGCCCGTATGCCCATCTCGACATCGTCGAGCGCACCTCGACCGCGAAAAGCCATGAAGAACTGCGCCAGCAGTTCGACCCCTGGCTGCATGCGGTAATGCAGACGCGCGACGGCAAGCGCCGCGCCGAGGAATTGCGCGGCCAGCTGCTCAAGGTGATCTGAGCAGGCGGCCAGCCCCGCCGCGGCGGGGCTGCGCGTTGGCCGTTTATTCGGCGGCCGGCTTGGCCTTGCGGCTGCGGGCCGGGCGCGGCTTCTTGGCGGCAGCGGGGGCCGCCGGTACGGCCTCGCCCGCCGGCGCCGGCGCAGCAGCCACCGGCTCGGCCGCCGCAGTGGCCTTGCGCGGCCGGCGTGCGCCGCGCGCGCGGCTCGGGGCCGCCGCTTCCGGCACACTGTCCGGCACCGCGACCGGCGTCGGCACGACGGCCGGCACGGCCACTTCAGCGACAGCGGCCGGGCTTTCGCCCTCGGGCCGCGGGCGCCGGCCGCGGCCGCCGCGCGAGCGGCCGGCCGGCTTCCCGGCAGGCTCCGGCGCCGCTTCGGCCACCACCACCGCCACCACGTCCGGCTGCGGCACTGCTTCCGCGACCACCACCGGCGCCTCGCCGGCACTCTCCGCCGCGACTGCTTCGCCACCGCGCGGCTCGCCGTCCTTGCGCGTGCGGCGGCCGCCGCGCCGGCGCGACGCGGCGGCCGGTGCCGGCTCGGAGACGGCCGGCGCCACGCTTTCCTCGCCGGCCGGCGCCGCTTCTGTTACCGCTTCGGCCATCGCCGGCGCCTCGCTTTCGGCAGCGGCCGGACGGCCGTGTACGCGGGTCACGTAGGCGCCCTTGTCGTCACGGCCGAAGCCGAGCAGGCCGCGGCTGGCGGCTTCCTCGAGCAGGTTGCCGAAACTGCGAAAGCCGTAGTAGCTCTCGTTGAAGCCCGGATTGCGGCGCTTGACCACTTCCTTGAGCACCGAAGCCCAGATGCGCTCGCTTTCGCCGCGGTCGGCCATCAGGTCGACGAAAGTGGCGTGGACGATCTCGACGGCCTTGCTCTTGCGCTCTTCCTGCTTCTCGCTGCGCTTCTGCTCCTCTTCCGGCGAGCGCTTCTCGCGTTCGCGGCGCTGGGTGGCGCGCTGCGACTCGCGGTCGCGCACCAGGTCGTCGTAATAGATGAATTCGTCGCAGTTGGTAACGAGCAGGTCGGAGCAGGACTGCTTGACGCCGACGCCGATCACCCGCTTGGCGTTCTCGCGCAGCTTGGAGACCAGCGGCGAGAAGTCGGAGTCGCCGGAAATGATCACGAAGGTATCGACGTGGGCCTTGGTATAGCAGAGGTCGAGAGCATCCACGACCATGCGGATATCGGCCGAGTTCTTGCCGGACTGGCGCACGTGCGGGATTTCGATCAGCTCGAAATTGGCCTCGTGCATGGCGGCCTTGAACCCCTTGTAGCGCTCCCAGTCGCAGTAGGCCTTCTTGACCACGATGCTGCCCTTGGCCAGCAGCCGTTCGAGGACCGGGCGGATATCGAATTTTTCGTACTGTGCATCGCGCACGCCGAGGGCGATGTTTTCGAAGTCACAGAACAGCGCCATGCTGGCGGTATCGGCATTGAGGGCCATGTGATGCTTTCAACTTGAGGGACACCGAGTATACCGCCCCATCCGCCGCCCGTCCGCGCCGCCGGCGGGGCCTCGCCTTTTCTGCGCCAGGCCTCAAATTTAGCGGATATCAAAGCCCCACCCCTGCACTCGGAAATAACATCCGCTGGCCAAACAATTTCCGAAAGGGGGAAAACAATGAGTGGCGCGTTCACCAAGTCGATGGCGCGGAACATTTTCTACGGGGGGACGGTATTCTTCTTCCTGTTGTTCCTGGCACTGTCTTTCGATACCCATTCGCAACTACCCAAGCGGGACATGCGGCAGAACATCACGCCGCAGATCGCCGAGGGCAAGAAGCTGTGGGAAGTCAATAACTGCATCGGCTGTCACACGCTGATGGGCGAAGGTGCGTACTTTGCACCGGAGCTGGCCAACGTTGTCGTCCGTTACGGCGACGAAGGCGTCAAGGCCTTTATCCAGGCCCGCCCGAAAGAGGGGATCCCGGGTCGTCGCAGCATGCCGCAGTTCAACTTCACCGACGAGCAGCTGGACGCCATCGTGGCCTTCCTGAAGCACGTCAATTCGATCAACGATGCCAACTGGCCGCCCAACGACCAAGGCTGATCGAGAGGAGACAACGACATGCAATATCAATCGCAAGCGGTTGCAAAACCCTACTTCATCGCCGCCATCGGCCTCTTCGTCGGACAGATCCTGTTCGGCCTGATCCTCGGCGCGCAGTATGTGCTCGGCGACTTCCTGTTCCCCGAGATCCCGTTCAACGTGGCCCGCATGGTCCACACCAACCTGCTGATCGTGTGGCTGCTGTTCGGCTTCATGGGCGGCGCGTACTACATGATCCCGGAAGAATCCGAGACCGAACTGTTCAGCCCGAAGCTGGCGCTGGCCATGTTCTGGATCTTCCTGATCGCCGGTGCCGCCACCATCGTCGGCTATCTGGCCGTGCCGTACGCCACGCTGGCCGAACTGACCGGTAACAACCTGGTCGAGACGATGGGCCGCGAGTTCCTCGAGCAGCCGCTGCCGACCAAGCTCGGTATCGTCGTCGTCGCGCTGGCCTTCCTGTTCAACATCACCCTGACGGTGCTGAAGGGCAAGAAGACCGCGATCGCCACGGTGCTGCTGATCGGTCTGTGGGGCCTGGCCGTGTTCTTCCTGTTCTCCTTCTACAACCCGGTGAACGTCGTTCTCGACAAGTTCTTCTGGTGGTGGACGGTGCACCTCTGGGTGGAAGGCGTCTGGGAACTGATCCTCGGTTCGTTCCTGGCTTTCGTGCTGATCAAGACCACTGGTGTTGACCGCGAAGTGATCGAAAAGTGGCTGTACGTGATCGTTACCCTGACGCTGATCACCGGCATCATCGGTACCGGCCACCACTACTACTGGATCGGCACGCCGGAATACTGGCAGTGGTGGGGTTCCATCTTCTCCGCCCTGGAACCGATCCCGTTCTTCGCCATGACCGTCTTCGCCTTCAACATGGTCAACCGTCGTCGTCGCGAACACCCGAACAAGGCCGCCGTGCTGTGGGCCCTGGGTACCGGCGTGATGGCCTTCCTCGGCGCCGGCGTGTGGGGCTTCCTACATACCCTGGCTCCGGTGAACTTCTACACCCACGGCACGCAGATCACCGCTGCCCACGGGCACATGGCCTTCTACGGCGCCTACGCCATGGTCGTCCTGACGATGATCTCCTACGCCATGCCGATCATGCGCGGCCGTGCTGCCAACAGCAACAAGGCGCAAGTGCTCGAAATGTGGTCGTTCTGGCTGATGACCATCGCCATGGTCTTCATCACGCTGTTCCTGACCGCCGCCGGCATCCTGCAAGTCTGGCTGCAGCGCGCGTCCGACGCTCCGCTGCCGTTCATGGTGGTGCAGGACAAGATCGCCCTGTTCTACTGGATGCGTGAGTGGACCGGCGTCGTGTTCCTGATCGGCCTGGTCATCTACATCCTCAGCTTCTTCGTAGGTGGCAAGGAAGAGAAGGCTGCCTAAACCGGTTTTCTCCCGGTAGTACCGAAAGCGCGAATCGCAAGATTCGCGCTTTTTTTATGCCGGCGCTCAGCGCGCCTCGTCGACGATCTGCAGCAGCTTTTCCTCGAACTCGCCGGCCAGCCGGGCGACGGCCGGCTGCAACGAGAGCGTGGACAACAGCAGCGTCGGCCGCAGCAGGCCGATCCGCGTCGCACCCTCCTCGGTGAATACCGCGATGCGCCACGGCAGCGCCAGCCCCAGGCGCATGTCGCAGGCCAGCAGGCTTTCGGTCAGGCGCGGACTGGCAATCTCGAAGACCTTCAGTTCCTCGTCGCACTCCAGCCCGCGATTGCGCAACGCCTCGCCCTGGTCGTGCACCTGCAGCAGCGTGAAGCCGAGGCGCAGCACGACCTCTTCCAGATCGACCGCGGCCTCGTAGGCCGACTTGTCGCTTTCGACGGTGTAAATCATCAACTCTCCTGTGTCCCGGCCCGGCCGGCGGCAGGCGCAAGGGTACAGGCAAACCGCGCCGGCCGGAGCCGGCTCAGGGGTCGGGCATCAGGCGCAGGCCCAGCCAGGCGACGACGATGACCGAGATCACCGACATCGCCAGCGAAAACAACAGAAAAAAAGGGACGCAGATCCAGTGCCCCTGAAAGGCCAGCGATGTCAGGCAACCGGCGGCGAAAGCCGTGCAGTCGAGAACCACCCAGCGTTTCAGGTAAGTCAGCAGCCAGTGCGCGTGCGCCTTGTTGTAGCGCCAGGCGGCGCTGCGTTCGAGCCAGCTGCCGCGATCCACGTCCCGGTACAGCCAGCTGAAGAAAAAGTAGCGGTACAGGAGCGAATGCTGGCTTTCCGGTTTCATGGCGGCGCTCCGAAATTGTTTATCGAGAGACAACGCCGCCACGCCGTTGTTCAGCATGCCAACAAAATTTGGTGCCGCTGCCGCCGGCCGGCATCCGCACGGCAGGCCGGCGGCAGGCGCCGGCCTGTCTGCCCGCTTAGCGGATCACGCCGCAGGCGATGCGCGGGCCGGAATTGCCGGCCGGCTGCGACTTGTAGTCGTCGGCATCGCGATGGACCACGACCGAGCGGCCGACGATGCCGTTGGCGCCGCTCAGGGCCAGCATGCCCACGCGCGCCTCGTACACCGCCTTGCCCTCGCCATCGGCCTTGAGGTTCGGCAGGTCGCCGGCGTGATGGTTGCCCATGCCGTAATGGCCGTGCGCCGTGCTGGCGGGGTTGAAATGGCCGCCGGCGCTGCTGGCATCGGCAGCCGAGCAGTCGCCCTTGTCATGCACGTGGAAGCCGTGCTCGCCGCCGGGTTTCAGGCCGCTGAGCCGGGCGCGGACGATCATCTCGTCGCCGGCCGGGGTGAAGCTGACTTCGCCGGCGACGCTGGAAGCGGAGCGCGCTTCCAGCATGGCGCTGGCCCTGGGCCCGTCGGGCATGCTCTGGCAGGCCGCCAGCGTGGATACCAGGCCGGCCAGCACGAGCATTGGGATTTTCTGCATTGTTGTCTCCTGTCGGTTGGTTGCGGGTCATCCGGCCATTGCCGCCGGCCGTCGCCCGTAAGGCGCCCGCCGCATGACGAATGCCGGCGGGCACCCGAAGATCATAGCCAAATTCCGCCAAGGACAAATGAATTTCAATGCCATCCCCCCGGCATCGACAGCCGGATTCAGGCCCCGGCCGCGCCATCGCCGAGGAGCGGCGCGCTGGCATCGGCCAACGCCCGGCCGAGGACGAGGTGCTGCTCGAGATCGAGATGCACGCCGTCGACACGGCTTGCCTGCACGTATTCGCCGGCATCGAGAAAATGGCAGGCGAGATCGCTGCAGACCTGCCGGTAGGCGGCGGCCAGGCCGCCGCACTTCCCCTCCGCCCCGGCGAATTTGGGCGCGATCGGCCCCTTCGGCGTGGCGATCGCCGGCGGCGCGACGACCAGGACCGGCGGCACCGGCATGCCCGGCTCGATCGGCGCCTGACGGATGGCCGTGACCAGCGCCGCGATACCCTGC